>NZ_DLSO01000144.1:0-68050 GCF_002500165.1 Gordonia sp. UBA7860
CGCTCGGGACAGTTCGGCACGACGCCGGAGAACAGCGGAGCGGGACGGCCGGAGAATCTGGTGACCGCGAGATCGAATGAGCCCCAGAAGAAGTGAACGGGGCTGCACTTGCCGCGCCACTTTCCACGGAACTCCGCGAAAACGCGCTGCGCGCTGACCAATTGGTGCCAGAAGAGCTTCACGGCGTCGGCGTCGTACGAGGCGTGCGTCGTGTCCTGCGCGAACGGGATCGACTCGGCCACTTCGACGGGGCGGTCGTAGATGGGCACGCTGATGCCGAGCGATTCCAGCTGTGCCAGATAATCCGCGTAGAAGTCGGCGGTGGTGCGTGGCTCGAGACGCACCTGTCGCCGTTCGCCTTTCGTCGTGGTGATGTCGAGGACGTGGTCGGCGAAGTCGAAGACGATCTCGACGCCGTAGCCGTCGTAGGGCATCAACGAGGTCGTGAGGCCCACCGAGTTCACATACAGCGCGACCTGCCACCAATGATTCTCATTCGGGGCCAACGCCATTCGGGTCTTTCCGACGATCTGACTCCACATGTGCACCGTGTCGCGGGTCTGCTCCCAGTCGGACACACGGAGCTCCGGCCATGATTCGAACGTTGCGGTTGTGGTCATTCGCTACTCATTCCCTTGTGCGACGACGTGTTTCGACTGCACGACGCCGATTCGACGCTCAGTTCGGACCGATCCTGTTTCCTTCCTCATCCCAGTGGGCACCCACCTTCTTGCTCGGCTGCACGCGCGGAGGCTCACCCGGCATCTTCGGGTAGCTCGGCGGGTAGGGCATGTCGCCGAGACCTTGCGCGTCGTCGCGCTCGACCATCTCCAGCAGTGGTTCGAGGCCACGACGATGCGTCGAGATGTCGGCCATCGGATCACCCCGTTGCGCAACGAGTTCCGGAACGCTACGCATGGTGCAGTCGTCGGGATCGACGTCGGCGAGCTCGGCCCAGGTCACGGGAGTCGACACGCGCGCGATTGCGTTGCGTCGCACCGAATACGGCGCAGCCATGGTCCGGTCACGCGCATTCTGGTTGAAGTCGATGAAGATCCGCTCGCCGCGATCCTCTTTCCACCACGAGGTGGTCACGGCGTCAGGGTCTCGACGCTCCAATTCGCGGGCGAGCGCGATGCCACAGCGTCGGGTCGCGATGAAGTCCCACCGCGGCTCGATGGGAATGAACACGTGAATCCCCCTGCCGCCGGACGTCTTTAGATATCCGACGTAGCCGAGCTCGTCGAGGAGCGGCGCGAGGAGGTCGACGGCGACGCGTCGAACGTCGTCGAAGTCGGTGCCGGGCTGTGGGTCGAGATCGATGCGCAGTTGATCGGGATGCTCGTTGTCGGCCGCGACCGTCGGCCAGGTATGGAACGTCACGGTTCCAAGGTTGGCCGCCCAGACGATCGACGCCGGGCTCGTCGGACGCAACGCATCGCCGGTTCTGCCCGAGGGGAACGTGATTCGCGTCGAGTCGATGAAGTCGGGTCGCTTCTTCGGTAGGTGCTTTTGGTAGATCTCGTCGCCGTCGATGCCGTCGGGGAAGCGCTGCAGGAATGTCGGGCGATCGCGTAGGGCTACCAGGAACGGGCCGTCGGCGCCGTCGTCGCGCGCCTGGGCCATGCGCTGGTAGTAGCCGACGAGATCTCTTTTACGGCCACCGTTTTCGCCGAGCTCGGGAAAATAGATCTTGTCGGGGTTGCTCATCCGGACGGCAACACCGTCCACGTCGAGTTCCTCAGCGGGCGAGCGGGATGCCATGTCAGCCTTCCCCTTCCAGCACATCGTGGAGGTCGTAGGTCAGCGGGACGTCGAGTTGGTCGTAGCCGCAGCTCTCGGGATCGCGGTCGGGACGCCACCGTAGGAACTTGACGGTGTGTCGGAATCGGTGGTTCTCCATCTGGTCGTAGGCGACCTCGGCAACCAGTTCCGTCCTGATCGGAATCCACTCGCCCGACTTCTCCGATCGCCACCGCGTCGGCTCGCCCGGTGCGGGCTTGTCGGGATCGGTGCGCATCGGTGCGAACATCTCTTCGAGTTCGATTCGCTTCTTGTCGGTGAATGCTCCTGCGCCGCCGACCATGTGGAGATCTCCCGAATCGGTGTAGAGGCCCAACAACATCGAACCCAGACCGGTTCCGCTCTTGTGCACCCGGTAGCCGATGACCACGCAGTCGGCCGTCCGCTTGTGTTTGACCTTCAGCATCTCGCGCTTGCCCTCGACATATGGCGAGCCGAGCCGCTTGGCGACCACGCCGTCGAGGCCCGCGCCCTCGAATGCGGAGAACCAGGTGCGCGCGGTGTCGGCGTCGGCGGTGACACGACTGACGTTGAACCGCCTCCCGGTCTCGTGTGGGCCCACCGCCTTCACGAGCGTGGCGCGGCGTACGGCGAAGGGCTCGTCGACGACGCTGAGGTCGCCGAGTGCGAGCGCGTCGAATCCGATGAAGATCGCGGGCGTCTTCTCGGCGAGCATTCGCACGCGTGAGTCGGCGGGGTGAATCCGCTGCGCGAGCGAGTCCCAGTCGAGGCGGTGGACGCCGTCGATCACGGACGGGACGCCGATCTCGCCGTCGAGGACTACTTTGTCGGGGAGTTCGGCGCGCGCGGCGTCGACGATCTCGGGGAAGTAGCGCGCGAGGTCTTTGCCTCCGCGGGAACCGATGTAGACCTCATCGCCGTCGCGAAAGACCAACGCACGAAAGCCATCCCACTTGGGCTCGTAGGACCATGACGGCTCTTTGTCTGGTTGTTCCGGCACCGCTGAGACAGCCTTGGCGAGCATCGGCGCGACGGGAGGCATGACCGGTAGGTCCACCACCCCATACTCCCCATTGCACGACGATCCCGCAATGAGCCGCGCATCAACCGCTGCCGTCGCTGGTCGAGCGTCCACCGCTGGTGATTTCGACTCGGCTGCTCGCTGCGCTCGCGGCCGGCTCAATCAGCGGTAGGGTTCGGCTCAATCACCGGTAGGCTTCGGCTGCTCGCTGCGCTCGCGGCCAGCTCGATCAGCGGTAGGGCCCACGGGCGGCGGTAGTCTCGTGAGCTATGTCCGCACACGAATCGGCTGCGCAGCCGGCGCTTCCTGCCGGGCGGTACGCGCCGTCGCCGTCGGGCGACCTGCACGTCGGCAACCTGCGCACGGCCGTGCTGGCGTGGCTCTTCGCCCGCACCTCGGGCCGCCGGTTTCTGCTGCGCATGGAGAACCTCGACCGCACCGCGGTGGGCTCCGATCAGCGACAGATCGGCGACCTGCACGCGCTCGGGATCGACTGGGAGCCGCCGGTCGTGTACCAGACCGACCGGCTCGATCGGTACCGCGCGGTGATCGACGACCTGACCACGCGCGGCCGCACCTTCGAGTGCTTCTGCACCAGACGCGAGATCCTCGAGGCCCCGTCGGCCCCGCACTCACCACCGGGCGCCTACCCCGGAACGTGCCGACACCTCACCGCACAACAGCGAGAGGACAAGCGCGCAGCCGGACGTCCTCCCGCGATCCGGATCGTCTCCGACGTCGACGAGTTCAGCGTCGTCGACATCCTGCACGGCGAATACACCGGAGCCGTCGACGATTTCGTCATCCAGCGGGGCGACGGCACGCCCGCATACAACCTCGCGGTGGTCGTCGACGACGCCGAGCAAGGTATCGACCAGGTAGTCCGCGGCGACGACCTCCTGTCGTCGGCGCCACGCCAGTCGTACTTCACGACGCTGCTCGGACACACCCCGCCCGTCTACGCGCATGTCCCGATGGTGCTCAACGACAAGCAGATTCGCTTGTCGAAGCGCGACGGAGCTGTCACGCTCGCCGACCTCGCCGCCCGCGGCGTCGACACCGCAACGGTTCTCGACCACATCGCGGCGTCGTTACGGCTGGCCGAGCCCGGCGAACATGTCACCCTCGACGACCTCGCGCAACGATTCGATCCGACGAAGCTCCCGACGCAGCCGTGGATTCTCACCGACGACGAATGGACCTGAGAGGCAGTCGCATCCGCTCAGGACGCGGTGGTCAACAGCCTGTCGAGCAGATCGTCGAGAGTCAGCACGCCGAGAATCTCATCACCCGCGGAGACCAGCGCGATATGTGCACGCTGGTCTCGCATGCGCGCCATGCCTTCGTACGCGGGCAGTTCGGCAGGCAGGATCAACACATTTCGGGCAAGGTCGGCAGCCGTGACATCGGCTGCAGCATTCAGACTGTCGCGGACGTGCACCACGCCGATCACCGAGTCGCGGGTGAGGTTCTCATCAGCCCCACCGCGCACGACGAGCAACCGAGAGTGTCCCGTCTGGCGCGAAACCTCTTGAATCCCAGCGGGAGAAGCATCCCCGGGAACACCGTCGAGTGCGCCGTCGCCGACGACATCGCCCACCGCAAGCGCCTCCGTGGCCAACGCCGCGCTGAGCCGATGGTGATACTCGTCGTCGAGCATTCCGGTCTCGGCCGAGTGGTCGACCAGCTGTCGCAACGTCGCCGAATCCTGCCCGGACGACACCTGATCGACGGGTTGCACACCCACACGACGCAGACACCAGTTGGCGAGCTGGTTGAGCACGACGAGCACCGGACGCACCACCCACATGAAAGCACGCATCGGAATCGCCAGCAGCACAGCCGATCTCTCCGGGTGGGCTATCGCCCACGACTTGGGCGCCATCTCGCCGACGACCAGGTGGAGGAAGGTCACGATGATCAGCGCGAGTATGAATCCGGCGACATCGGCGATCCACAGCGGCGCGCCGAGCGCTTCGATTCCCGGCGTGATCCAGTGATGCACAGCAGGTTTGGTCACCGCACCGAGCGCAAGCGTGCACACGGTGATACCCAACTGCGAACCGGCAAGCAGCACAGACAGTTCCGACGAACTGCGCAGCGCGGCTCGCGCGGCACGACTGGTCTGTGCGGCGTCCTCGATACGGTGCCGACGAGCCGCGATCAACGCGAATTCGACGGCGACGAAGAACGCGCTCGCCGCGATCAACACGACCGTGAACGCGAGCACGACCCAGGGGTTACTCATCGGCGTCTCCCGACTCGGTGATGACGAGATGGACGGTTGCGGGCACGCGGCGTCTGACCTGTGTCACCGTTGCGGTCACCGTTGGAGCGGCGACGCCGAAAGCGCCGTCGGCAAGCGGCAATTCGACGCTGTCTCCGACCTGGGGCAGCCCGCCCGACGTCGAGATCACGAGTCCGCTCAGGGTTTCGTAGTCGCCTTCGGCCACGTCGTGCCCGATGACGCGTGACACCTCGTCGAGGTGTGTGTCGCCGCGGGCGAGCCAGCCGTCGTCGGTCAGCTCGATCGGTTCGGACGACGTCGTGTCGTGCTCGTCGTCGATCTCGCCGGTGATCTCCTCGGCAATGTCTTCGACGGTGATGATGCCTGCGATACCGCCGTATTCGTCGATCACGACAGCCATCTCATCGTCTGAGGTGGTGTCGAGTCGTTCGAGTACCGCCGGCAGCGGCAGCGTGGTGGGCACGATCGCGGCGGGTCGCGCGAGATCGGCTGCGGTGAGACTGGTTTCGTCGAGGCGTTCGAGCAGATCGTGCAGATGCACGATCCCGACGACGTCGTCGGGGTTGGCTCCCACCACGGGATATCGCGTATGCCCCACCGCCATCAGGTCGCGAACCTCCGACAGCGACGTATCGGCTGCAACGAAGTCGACGAGTGGCCGGGGCACCATCGCGTGCTCTGCTGTTCGTGTGGGAAAGTCGAGGACACGATCGAGAAGCGTCGACAGTTCGGCAGGCAACTCCCCGACCTCACGCGACTCGGCGACGATGTGTTCGAGGTCGCGCGGTGACGCGGAGTGCTCGACGTCGTGTACCGGCTCGATCCGCAGCGCTTTGAGCAGAAGGTTCGACGCGGCGTCGAACAGGGAGATGACCGGACCGAACACCTTGAGGTAGATCGACGTCGAGAGCGCGAGTCGACGCGCGACGGGCTCGGGGCGCGCGATCGAGAGGTTCTTGGGGAATAGTTCGCCGAACACCATCTGGACGACCGTCGAGAACAAGACGGCCAACACGGTGCCGATGGCCACGCCGACGGCGACGGGGATGCCGACGTCGCCCAACAGTTCGCCGACGCCACTGCCGATCAACGGCTCGGCGACGTAGCCGACGAGCAGGCCGGTCACAGTGATGCCGAGCTGTGCGCCCGAGAGCATGAACGACGTTCTGCGTGTCACAGAGAGTGCGCGGGCAGCTGCGGCATCACCGTCGGCGGCGCGTGCTTTGAGTCGCGACCGGTCAACGGCCATGAACGCGAACTCCTGCGCCACAAAGTAGCCGGTCAACGCAGTGATGGCGAAGACGACGAGGATTCCGATCACGATTCCGAGGAGGATCATCATGCGATCACCCCGTCGCGGACCGTCGGAACAAATGCCGACGGGTCAGAAGTTGTGAATGCCCCCGAGTGGGGGCCGGATCGTCGAGGTTTCCGTTTTTTGCGCTGAGCGCGGTTCATCGTTTCTTTCTGCCGGGGATCTTCAATACTGGAACGTCTGAATCCAGGATACGTGAATGTGAACGAAACGGACATCCGACGGGTTCCCGGGGCCTCGACAAGCTCAACCAGCGGGACACAGGCTCGACCAGCCGGACACAAGCCTGGACCAGCGAACGAGCTCAGGGGTTGCGATTTCCCGCGTAGTACCGGCCAAGGAACTCGTCGCGGTAGGCGTAGTAGTCGCCGGACTCGATGGCTCTGCGCGCGCCGTCGACCATCTGCACGACGAAGGCGACGTTGTGCAGTGTCGCGAGCGTTGCACCGAGTCCTTCCTTTGCCTTGAACAGGTGGTGTAGGTAGGCGCGCGAGTACTGCGAGGTGTAGTTGGTGATCTCCGGATCGAGTGAACGGAAATCGGTGCGGTATCGCGCGTTGGTGATGTTGTAGCGGCCGTCGAGCGAGTAGATGGCGCCATTGCGCGCGACCCGGGTCGGCGAGACGCAATCGAACGTATCGGCACCGTTCTCGATCGCGGTAAAGATGTCGTCGGGCTCGCTGATACCCAGTAGATGCTTCGGCTTGTCTTCTGGCAGTTCGGAATTCACCCAGCCGACGATCGTACCGAGGTTGGCCTTCTCCAAGGCGCCGCCGATTCCGAAGCCGCCGAAGCCCTTTCCGCCCGCATCCTGGTCGCGACGCGAGAGCTCGGTCAGGTCACGGGCAGCTTTGCGTCGTAGATCCTCGTACTGCGCGCCCTGCAGAACTCCCCACAGCGACTGCTGGGGTCGATGTCCACGCTCGACGGAGAGCCGATTGTGTTCTGCCAGACAGCGAATCGCCCACTGCCGGGTGCGTTCGAGCGAACTCTCCTGGTAGCCACGGGTGTTCATCAGCGTGGTCAGCTCGTCGAACGCGAAGATGATGTCGGCGCCCAGTTGATGTTGGATCTGCATCGACAGTTCGGGCGTGAACCGATGCGACGACCCGTCGAGATGCGATTTGAAGGTGACGCCGTCGTCGTCGACGCGGGAAAGTCGTTCGCGCCCTTCGGCAATCTTCTCGTCGTCCTGCTCGCCGGTCACGTCCATCGAGATGACCTTCTTGAAACCCGTGCCGAGCGACATGACCTGGAACCCGCCGCTGTCGGTGTAGGTCGGACCCGACCAGTTCATGAAGGCACCGAGGCCGCCCGCGGCGTCGACGATCTCGGGTCCCGGCTGCAGATACAGGTGATAGGCGTTGGCGAGCACGGCCTGCGCGCCGAGCGCGGCGACCGCCTCGGGTAGGACCGTCTTGACCGTCGCCTTGGTTCCGACCGGAACGAAGGCGGGTGTGTGGATCTCGCCGTGCGGCGTCGTGATGACCCCTGTGCGGCCGAGCGAACCGTCGAGCCGCGTGCCCACCGCGTACGAATGGTCGGGATGCAGGTGCAGACCGGTCGGGTTGGTGTCGGGAGCGTCGATGTCGGGCGGGGTCACCGACCGATCTTCGCAGGTCGAGCGCCCTGAGCTCAAACCAGCTCCCGGCGAGGCCCGCAGACCCGGAGCGTCGATTCGCTACGGTGAGTCCATGACGCGCGGAACGAACCTCAAGGTACCCACCCGGATCGTGCTGGCCTGCTGCGGAGCCCTCGCGGCCACGTCCCTGGCGCTGACCGGCTGTGGCTCCGACCAGCAAACAGACACGACGAGCTCTGCGACGACGCAGGTGAGCGATTCGACGAGCCCCGCCGTGGTCGGCGGCCCCCGACCGGGAACACCGACCACCTCCGTACCGCCCGAGACCGCCGCGGGCACCAAGTCATGCGACCAGATCTCCGGACCCGACGGCGCGCTGACCGTACAGATTCTGTCCGGCGACGTGAGCTGCGCCGACGCCATGACACTGGCGAAGGCGTACGGACCGAAGATCTCCAGTGGTGAGCCACAGGATGTCGACGGCTGGTCGTGCGCCCCGGCGACCGGCTACGGCCTGCTCGCAGCGTGCGAGAAGGGCTCGGACAGAGTTGGCTTCGCGCCGTAGTGCGTTAGCCGACTTGACCCTCACGCGACGTCAGCCAGCAAGGTCATCGGTGTGAGCGAAGGAAGTACCCCGTCGCCGGGCGACCTCACCGTCGGTGCGGTCGCTCGTCTCGTCGGCGTCAGTGTGCGGACGCTGCATCATTACGACCAAATCGGTTTGGTCATCCCGACGGGCCGAACACCCGCGGGATACCGCGTGTACGATGACGCCGACGTCGAGCGCCTCCACCAGGTGCTGACCTACCGGGAGTTGGGCTTTCCGCTCGAGCAGATCGCGACCCTGCTCGACGATCCGCACGCAGATGCGTTGGGCCACTTGACCGCCCAGCGCGATCTGCTCAATGATCGGATCGCTCGCTTGCACCGGATGGTCGCAGCAGTGGAGGACATGATGGACGCGAAGAAGTCAGGAATTCAATTGTCGGCCGCCGAGCAGAGCGAGATCTTCGGCGACGATTGGCTACCCGAGGAGTACTCAGCCGAGGCGCAGCATCGCTGGGGTGACACCGACGAGTGGAAGCAGAGCCAGCATCGAACGGCCCAGTTCACCAAGGACGACTGGCGACAGATCAAAGCCGATTCCGACGCCTTCGAGACACGACTCGCCGACGCGTTGCGGCGCGGCGTCGAACCGGGTTCTGCCGCGGCAAACGACCTCGCCGAGCAACATCGGGCGAGCATCGAGAAGTTCTACGACTGCGGCTACGAGATGCAGGTCTGTCTCGGGGACATGTACGTCGCCGATCCGCGGTTCGCCAAGCACTACGACGACGTCGCGCCCGGTCTCGCGGTGTTCCTGCGCGACGTGATCCGCGCCAACGCCGACGGTAAGTAGGTCAGCCGAGCTTCTCGGCAACCCGCTCGAGCGCGGCGACGCGGCTGCCCTTGACCAACACCGCGTCGCCGCGCTCGAGTCCGTCGAGTGCTGCGACGGCGGCGTCGATGTCGGCGACATGGGCGGCTGTCGAGCCGTAGCTGGGCTCGTCGACGGCGATCACCGTGACGCCGAGCGAGTCGGCCAGGGTCGCGATCACCTCGTGCTCGGCGGCTGAATCGTGTCCGAGTTCTGCCATCGTTCCCAGCACGGCGAAGCGTCGTCGAGCATCGAGGGCCGCGAGGGAGCGCAGCGCGGCCGACATCGACGTCGGGTTGGCGTTGTAGGCGTCGTTGAGCACGATTACGCCGCCGGCGGTGGTGGAGAGTTCCATGCGCAGACCCGACAGCGCGGCTCCGAGGAACCCGGCGGGCATCGACTCGACGGGTACGCCGAGTCCGCCCGCTGCCGCCGCGGCGGCGAGCGCGTTGGACACCTGATGCTCGCCGCGCGCCGCTAGCGACACCTGCGTGCTGCCCCACGGCGTGTGCAGGCGGAACGATGCACGGAGCTGATCGTCGACGACGACGTCGGTGGCCACGACGTCGGCCGAGGGGGTGAGCCCGTAGGTCAGCACCTGGGCGGACGTGCGGGATGCCATTGCCGCGACGCGCTCGTGGTCGGCGTTGAGCACCGCGATGCCGTCGGCCGGAAGTGCCTCGACCAGTTCACCTTTCGCGCGGGCAACGGCGTCGATGCTGCCGAAGAGTTCGAGATGCACACCCTCGACCCGGGTGATGATGCCGACGGTCGGGTGGGCGATCGAACACAGCAACTCGATGTGCCCGACCCCGCGCGCACCCATCTCGACGACCGCGGCCTCGGTGTTGTCGGGGGCGTTGAAGAGCGTGAGCGGTAGGCCGAGTTCGTTGTTGAACGACTTCTCGCTCGCGGCCGTGCGGAACGTCGTGGAAAGCAGTCCGGCCAGCAGATCCTTGGTCGACGTCTTGCCCACCGACCCGGTGATCCCGACCACTCGCTCGGGAAGTCGACGCCGCGCTGCGCGGCCGAGGTCGGCGAGTGCGAGCGCGGTGTCGTCGACGGTGATGGCCGGGGCGTCGACGCCCTCGACGGGGCCGGTCGACGTCAGGTAAGCGCCCGCTCCGGCCGACACCGCGCCCTCGATGAAGTCGTGTCCGTCGCGAGCAGCGACGATCGGGACAAACAGTTGTCCGGACCGCACCGCGCGCGAGTCGATCGTCGCGCCGTCGACCGTCACGTCGTTTCCGACGAGTTGACCGCTAACCGCGTCCGCCACCTCATTTGCCTGCATGTGCACGCCTCAACGCTAGAGGAAGGAGCAAAACACCCCGCACGCCGGGGAGAGCGCGGCGAGGCGTCGACGTATCGTGTGACCCATGTCGACTCCCCTGCTTCGCCTGGTTGTTCTCTACGGCGGCGTGTCCGCCGAGCACGATGTCTCCCGCGTGACCGCGGCGCACGTGCTGGCAGCAGCCGACCCGGCCAAGTACAGCGTCGTCCCGATCGGTATCGCGAAGAACGGGACCTGGGTCCGCAACGACAAGGTGATCGCCTCGCTGGCCGACAAGACACCGCTGCCCGATGCACTCGACATCGCGGGCACCGTCGTCGACCCGCTGCGCGAGTTACAGGCCGACTCCGACGGAGCGATCACCGTTGTGCTGCCGCTGCTGCACGGCCCACACGGCGAGGACGGCACCATCCAGGGGATGCTCGAGCTGTTCAAGCTCCCCTACGTCGGCGCCGGTGTGCTCAGCTCGGCGGCGTGCATGGACAAGGGCATGGCCAAGGTCGTCGCCGCGCAGGCGGGAATCCCGCAGTGCCGGTGGATCGAATACCGCGACGGCGTCGACGACCCGCGCACCGTGGCTTTCCGCGCCATCGAGGAGCTGGGCCTTCCGCTGTTCGTCAAGCCGGCCAACCTCGGATCGTCTGTGGGAATCACCAAGGCGCACAACGCAACAGAACTCGACGACGCGATCAACCTGGCACTGCGCTACGACGATGTCGTGGTGATCGAGGAGTTCGTGTCCGGACGCGAGGTCGAGGTTGCGGTGCTCGGCAACGAGAACCCCGAAACGTCGGTGCCGGGCGAGATCATCTCGGGCAGCGAGTTCTACGACTACGAGGACAAGTACATCACCGGCGCGGCCCAGCTGGTGATCCCCGCACCGCTGAGCGATGAGGCGGTGCGCGAGGTCCGCGAGCTCGCAGCGAAGACGTTCCTCGCGATGCGGTGCGCGGGCATGGCGCGCGTCGACTTCTTCTACGAGGAGCCGGGCCGCGGCTGGCTACTCAACGAGGTCAACACGATCCCCGGATTCACCCCCGGCTCGATGTACCCGAAGCTGTGGGGCGCCAGCGGCATCGCCTACCCGGACCTGATCGACCGCCTCGTCACGCTTGCGTTGGAAGCGCACCGTCGGCGCGTGGGGTTCTCGACGGAGCACTGACGCCTTCGCCCCCTCTTGGGATGGCATGTGGACGTGCTCCGTCCGAAAACGTTTCAGACCGCTCCCGTTTTCAGTCAATTTCAGAGATGCCCGGCGGCAAAAGCCCAGGTCGGCTCGTCGGGAGCGTTCTGAAATGACTGAAACCTGACTTGGCTCATATTTCGTGATTCTGCGGATTGCGGGGCTGTGACCTGGGGTGATGGCTGTTGGAGTGGACACTAACGGGCGGGGTTTTAGGCTGCTGGGGTGGCATTTGTGCGGACGGTGAAGACCAAGTCGGGAGCGACGGCGGTCCAGATCGTGCATTCCAACCGTCGCGGGTCCCGCGAGATCGAGCACATTGGCTCCGCGCATACCGACGCGGAGGTGGCGGCGCTCAAAGCCGCGGCCGCTGACCGGTTGGCCGCTGGGCAGCAGCAACTCGATCTGGGGCTTGTCTCCGCGTCCGGGGCAGGACCGCTGCCGATTACGAGTTCTCGGATGGCGGTGTTACTCGACGCGATCACCTCCGTGTACGACGAACTCGGATTCGCTTCGATCCCTCACTCTGACAGCGTGTTCCGGGACCTGGTGGTCGCCAGGATCATCGAACCGACCAGCAAACTCGACTCGCTGCGAGTACTCGCCGAGGCGGGAGTCACGCCGGCCTCGTACGCAACGGTGAAACGTCGCCTGCCCATCTATGCTGATGCGTCGTGGAGGGGCGAACTAGCGAAAGCGTGTGCCGCGCAAGCCAATCTGGGGCCCACCACGCTGTGCTTGTATGACGTGACGACTCTGTACTTCGAGACCGACAAAGCTGACGGATTCCGCGAACCCGGGTTCTCGAAAGAACGGCGCCTGGAACCGCAGATCACCGTCGGGTTGCTCACCGATGCCACCGGGTTCCCGTTGATGATGGAAGCGTTCCAGGGCAACAAGGCCGAGACGTTGACGATGATGCCCACCCTCACCGCGTTCATGACCGCCCACAAGCTGACGGATGTGACGGTGGTGGCTGATGCCGGGATGATCTCCGCGGCGAACATGAAAGCCATCGAAGACGCCGGGCTGTCATTCATCCTGGGTGAGAAGACCCCCAATGTTCCGTACCAGATTCAGAAGTGGCACAAGAACAATCCGAACTCGACTCCCGCAGACGGGTTGACGCTGACCCAGCCACTGCCAGCGAACTCCAAAACCAGCTACCGCCGCCACCGGGTGGTCTATTACCGCTACAGCGCCGACCGCGCCCGGCGCAGCATCCGCGGAATCAACGAGCAGATCGCCAAGGCCGAGAAGGCAGTCGACGGGAAGATTCCAGTCAAACGCAACCGGTTCGTCAAGCTCAAAGGCGGAGACCGAACCGTCAACCGGGACTTGGAAACCAAGGCTCGCACCCTGGCTGGCTGGAAGGCCTATGCCACCAATATCGACTCTCCGACAACAGAATTCGTGATCGGCTCGTACCACCAGCTGTGGCGGATCGAGAAGAGTTTCCGGATGTCGAAGTCCGATCTGGCCGCACGACCGATCTTTCACCACCTCGAGGACTCGATCCGAGCACACCTGGCCGTGGTGTTCGCCGCGCTAGCCATCACCAGAGTCATCGAGACCCGCACCGGCTGGTCTATCAAGAAGTTCGTCACCACCGCCCGACGCTGCCGAACCATCACCATCCAAGCCGGCGAACAGACCATCACCGCCGCCGACCCGCTACCCGACGACCTCCGCGACGCGATCATCGCGATCCGGAGTGGACACTAAATTGAGCCAAGTCGGGGCAAAAGCCCAGGTCGGCTCGTCGGGAGCGTTCTGAAATGACTGAAAACGGGAGAGCCGAGACAGCCAGCTGACCCCGGACAGCGAAACACCCCCTCATCTGCATAGATGAGGGGGTGTTTCTGGCGGTGGCGGAGGGATTTGAACCCTCGGTACGGGGTTACCGCACACAGCATTTCGAGTGCTGCACCTTCGGCCGCTCGGACACGCCACCGCGGAAGACTGTACCGCAGCTGGCGTCTGACGCTAAATCAGCAGGTCAGCGAGGTGCATGGCGAGCTCGCCACGCCGTGGGGCTCAGTGGCCGGTGAGCTTGTCCTTGATGTTCTCGACGCCGTCCTTGACCTTGTCGGCAACCTCAGAGACCTTCTGCTTGCCCTCGGCAACAGCCTGGTCGCCTTTGCCCTCGTTCTTGAGGTCGTCGTTGTTGGTCAGGCTGCCGACAGCTTCCTTGCCCCGACCCTTGAGCTCTTCTGCCTTGTTCTGTGCATCATCAGTGGTTGCCATAGAACTCTCCTTCGCGTGTGCGAACCAGAGCGCGGTTTTCGCGTCTCCTGAAATCCACCGTACACATCGTCGAAGTGGCGCTGCTATATCGAAATCTGGCCGGGTCGAAGCCTTGGCGGTTCAGCCGCGCGCACCTTGCCTGCGGTCACGCGGGGCCGGTCTCACTTCCCGAGGAGCTTGTCCTTGATCTCGCCGAACTTCTCCTTGGCCGTGCCCACGGCGTCCTGCACCTTCTCGTTCTCCGTGAACTCGGTGAACTTCTCCTTGGCCGTGCCCACGGCGTCCTGCACCTTCTCATTCTCCGTGAACTCGGTGAACTTCTCCTTCGCCGTGCCCATGGCGTCCTGCACCTTCTCGTTCTCCGCGAACTCGGTGATCTTGCCCTTGACCGATTCCACGGCCTCGTTGATCTTGTCGCTGGATTCACTCATGGTGTCGACTCCTCGCCATGCAGAGCCCGATGCTCCGCGCTCGGTTACCAACCTGCCACAACGCCGCGACCGTGTCTCTCGGTGAGAACCCTGGTTTGCGCACGCCCCGACACCCCGACTGTCAGGTGGTGACGCGCAGCGCGTCGACGATGGCGTCGAGGTTGCGCTCGAATCGCTGCTCTCGATCGCCGAAAAGAATCCGACCGGCCTCCGCGACCAGCGGAACGTCGTCGCCGAGCATCTCGGTCCGATCCGACAGCGAGTAACGCGGCTCCCCCGACTGCGCGCGCTCCTGCTCTTCGATGACGAATCCGACGACAAAAGCCGTCACGAATTCGACTGCGCGCACCGCTTTTTCGAGACCAACGCCCGACGCGACGAGCTGCTCGAGCCACGGTTCCTGCGCACGCAGAACCTCCGGGTCGGTCAGTCGCGTTCCGCTGAACGTGCGTGCGCCGTCGCGGTGGGCGAGGTATTCGCGACGCAGCACGCGCGCGTAGGTCGCGACCGAGTCGGGCCAGACGTCCATCGGTTGCGCGCGGAGTTCGGCGATCACTCGACGTTGAATCTCGGTGCCCATCTCGTCGAGCAACGCCTGCTTGTTCTCGACGTGCCAGTAGAGAGCGGGCGCCTTGACTCCGAGTCGGGTCGCCACAGCGCGGACCGTGACGGCGTCGATGCCCTTTTCGTCGAGCAGATCCAACGCCGCTTGCACGATGTCGGCGCGGGTCAGCCCTTTGGATCGTCCAGTCGGCACGGTTGACAGCTTAACAAAGTTAAGGGAGCCTGATGGCAGGCCATACTTAACTAAGTTAAGGAGACTCCTCATGAGGGCAGCGATCATCACCGAAGCCGGACAGACCCCCGTGGCCGGAACCTTCGACGAACCGCAGGTTGGCGCCGGGACACAGCTCTTCGAGCTCGTCGGCGCAGGTCTGCACCAGATCGTCAGGTCGTTGGCGGCGGGCCGCCACTACGGCAGTTCCGGCATCTACCCACAGGTGCCCGGCATCGACGCTGTGGTGCGCGCAGCAGACGGTTCACTGCGCTACACCGGACGCATCGCACCTCCCTGGGGCACGATGGCCGAGCGCATGGCAGCACAGGGCGGATTTCCGGTCCCCGACGACGCCGACCCGCTCGCAGTGGCCGCGGGGGTCAATCCCGCGGGCTCCGGATGGCTTCCGCTGCACGCCCACCGCGACGCGCGCGGCAAGTTGGGGACCGTGCTGATCCTGGGCGCCACAGGGATGTCGGGTCGTCTGGCAGTTCAGAGCGCACGGGTCCTGGGTGCCGACCGCATCATCGCCGCCGGCAGGAACCAGGCGGTACTACGCAGCCTGCGCGCGCCCGACGTCGACGTCGTCGAACTCGATGTCGACGATCCAGCGGGCGCGTTGTCGGAGGCCGTCGCCGCGTCGACACCCGACCTTGTCCTCGACTACGTCTGGGGCCCGGTCGCCGAGGCCACGTTCACCGCGCTCGGGCGGCAGGGATTGCACGACGACGACGCTCACATCTCGTACGTACAGATCGGGTCGCTCGCCGGGACGCACGCCGCCGTGCCGTCGACGCTCCTGCGATCGCGGAACATCACGATCTCCGGCAGCGGGGCAGGTTCGGTGTCGGCCGAGCAGCAGATGCGGTCAATACCCGCGGTCATCGACGCGATCGCATCGGGCGCCCTACAGGTGCCCTACGCGACGTTCGGGATCGACGACGTCGAGAAGGCGTGGAGCTACGACGGACCGGAGCGCGCCGTCGTCACACCGTGACGGGAGCCGGTCAGGGCGCCCATTCGGCAGTCCCGAGCGCACAGTCGACAGTCTCGAGCGCCCAGTCGACGGCTCAGCCGTCGCGGCGCGTGTCGAAGAAGCCGACCATCAGCTCCCGACACTCCGCCTCCCGCACACCGCCGCGGACCTGCGGGCGGTGGGCGAGGCGCGGGTCGCGGACGACGTCCCACAGCGACCCGACGGCGCCTGTCTTGGGTTCCCAAGCTCCGAAGACCAGTGCGTCGACGCGTGACAGCGTGATCGCGCCGGCGCACATCGTGCACGGCTCGACGGTGACCGCAATGGTGCACCCGGGTAGGCGCCACCCGTCACCGAAGGCGTGCGCGGCGGCTCGCAGCGCGAGGATCTCGGCGTGGGCGGTCGGGTCGGCGTCGAGTTCACGACGGTTGCCTGCGCGTGCGAGTTCGACGCCCGCGGGGTCGAAGACCACGGCCCCGATGGGGACGTCGTCTGGTCCGGACGAGTCGACGGCCGCGGCAAGCGCCTCGCCGATCATCTGATCCCACAGGCTCATCCGATCCGGAACGCGCGACGCGTCATGCCCGCCGTTCACGCGCGGGCCTTCAGTGTCCGAGCGAGTCGAGCACCTTCGACAGTTCGTCGGCGAATCCGAGTCGCGCGGCGATCATGCCGATCTGCTCGTCGGCGTAGAGGTCGGTGTCGCCGACGATCACGCCCATCACCGCGTCGGGAAGCCCGAGGTCGGAGAGCACGCCGAGGTCGCCTTCCTCCCACGGGTCGATGTCGTCGAGCTCGTCGTCGTCGAGATCGGGGACGTCGACGTTGATGGCATCGAGGACGTCGGCCGCGATGTCGTAGTCGATCGCGGCGGTCGCGTCGGAGATCAGCAGTCGTGCACCGCCGGGGGCCGGGCGGACGACGATGAAGAATTCGTCGTCGATGTCGAGGAGTCCGAACACGGCACCCGCTGCCCGCAGCTCACGCAATTGCGTCTCGGCGGCGGACAGGTCGGTCAGGGCGAAGTCGTCGAGCGCCTTCACCTTCCAAGCGGCATCCTCGCGGACCACGGCTACCGCGAAACCCTCGATGTCGTCGATCGCTTGCTGCTTGTTGGGATCCGAAACCCCAGCGCCGGCACCTGCCATGACGCTCACGGTAGTCCAGAATCGACGCCCGCCCCAATCCCCTTCCGACTCTGGCCGCCCACACTCCGTCGGCACACGCTCCGGGACCCGCGACCGATGTGCGAATCTGGACCTTGTGACCGCAGACAAGCAGGGCAGCCAACCGCAGACCGCGCAGCAATCACAGGCGACGTCGACGACTCGACGACCGGTCTGCATCCTCGGCCTCGGACTGATCGGCGGGTCGTTCATGCAGGCCCTGGCGGCGGCCGGGCGCGACGTGTTCGGCTACAACCGCTCCGAGGGCACCGTCGACGCGGCGTCGAATTCTGGATACGACGCCTCGTCGGACCTGGTTGCGACGCTGCGACGCGCGGCAGCCGACGACGCCGTCATCGTGCTGGCCACCCCGGTCACGACGATCGAGCCGCTGCTGACTGCGATCGCCGAGACGGCACCGCGATGCCTGCTCACCGATGTCATCAGCGTGAAACAGGCTGTGGCAGAAAAGGTTTCCAGACTTCACCCACACGCACGCTATGTGGGCGGACACCCGATGGCCGGGACGAGTCGGTCCGGATGGGACGCATGCGATCCGACGCTGTTCACCAATGCGATGTGGATGGTCACCACATCCGACGACACCGACGCCGACGATTGGACCGCGGTGGCAGAGCTCGCGCTGCAGGTGTCAGCGATTGTCGTACCCGCGGCACCCGACGCACACGACAGGGCCGTGGCGGCGATCTCGCATGTTCCGCACCTGCTTGCCGCCGACACCGCCGCCGTGGGCGCGGGAGAGAGCAACCTCGCACTTCGTCTGGCAGCCGGCAGTTTCCGGGACGGGACGCGCGTGGCCGCGACCGAACCCGCACTACAGCGCGCCATGATCGAGGCCAACGACATCGCCGTACTGAACGCACTCAGCGAGGCGATCGACCGTCTCGTCCAGGCACGCGACGAATTGCGCGACTCGGGCAGCGTTGCCGCGCTGATCGACGACGGGCACCGCGCACGCATGGCCTACGAGGAAATGGCCGCGCGGGGTCGGGAGCCCATCGTCGGGGTCAGCGTAGGCGCACACGGCTGGGCGTCGGACATGCGCAAACAGGCCCACGAGGGTCGGGTCTGGCTGGGGTGACCTCTCAGACGCGCTCGGCCAGTCCCGAGTAGTTGACGACGAATCCGTTGTCGTCGACGGTGATTTTCGCGGTCGCCACCGGCGACACGACGTCGATGCCGTCGGGCCCGGAGGTGTAGTGCATCCGCGCAGGCTTGACCTCGCCGGTCGGCAGGTAGACATAGGCCACCGGGATCTCGACGTCGGTCGGAGCTGTGGTCAGGCCGAATCGACGGATGGGCAGCGCGTTGAACATCGGCGACATGGCCAGATCGACGTCCTGCGCGCCGTCGAAGTCACTGCGAATCGTGTCTCCGTTGGTGCGCACGAGCCAGAGGTTCTCGTCGTCGTGAGAGAGTCCGAGTTGGCTCTCGCCACTCTCCCGGAGGAGGTGGATGGAGAGTCGCTTGGTGATTCCCGCGTCGTTGGTGATCAGCTCGTACGACGCGGAGAACGCCTCGTTGTCGGCGGTTGCCGCCGAGATGATGCGACCGTATGCCTTGATGCGCAGTCCGGACACGTGCAGGCGCACCTGCTCGAGTCTGTCGACTCCGACACCACGCCAGGTGATCATCGTCTTGTACTCCCGAACCGGAGCGGTATCGACCGATCCGCCGCTCGCCGCGGTGTCGTGATCAGGGGCTGGGGTTGTACTCACGCGTATACGGTAGCGAGCGAGAGGCCGCGACACACATCGGATGGCGGTCTCCACCACTTCGTTACGGTCAGGCGCGGCAGGTGGCGGTGCGTCGGGACGACCCGGCGTTGACCCGATCGATCGAGACGCTCTGGCCGTCGACCTTGATCTCGCACGACGCCGAGCTGTTCAGCCCGGCCAGGACCAACAGTCGTAGCGGCGCCGATCCCGCGGTGAACTCGAGGTGCCATGTTGGCGGCGGCGTGAACTCGCTGCGCAGGCCGACGTCGTCGACGTAGAGGATGGTTCCGCTGCCCTCGATGGTCGCATCGTAGGTGACGGATCGGCCCGCGGTGTCGCTGTCGCGCGGTGCAGGCGTCGCGCCGGGCGGGACCATCGGGTTGTTGGGTTGCTGCTGCTGGGGCGGGACGTCGGGGGTGGTGGGATCGACGAGCGTCAGGGTCGCAGGCGCGTCCTGGGACTGCGCGTCGGATTGTCGGATCAGCGAGAAACCGTAGAACACCAAACCGAGAACGACGGCCGCGACCAGCGCGAACACCACCCCCGTGCCGAACCTGCCCGGCGACTTCGGCTGACGCCGCTCGTCGTCGAATCTTGATGGGCCGGGTTCTGTAGGGCCGGGTGGGGGCGCTCCGGCGCCTCCCGACTGCGGTGTGACGCCTGCGGGAGCCTGGGGTCCGGCGGCTGCACGCGAGGGCTGCTGGCCGGGAACGAACCGCGGCGTGCCGTCGGGGGCGAAGCCGAGCGGCGGGTAGAGGCCAGGCATCAACGGCGCGCGATAGAGGTCCTCGGGCCGTGGCCCCGCCTCCTGCTGTCCCATGCTGACGCTCCCGTCTCGACATCGTGATCCCGACCATCCCTGATCCCGACGATCCCTGATCCCGACCATACGGACCGCTACGACAACACGACGGCCGGCCACGGGCATCGCGCCCGCGGCCGGCCGTCGTGGGTGGTCAGGTGTGCTCGGTCAGACGGTGTTCTGCATGCTGACTCCGTCAGACGGTGTTCTGCAGGGGCGCGAACTTGAAACGCCCATCCTCGAACAACAGCGGGTACAGCAAGCCGCCGATGATGCCGCCGACGAGAGGTGCAACCCAGAAAACCCACAACTGTCCCGGTGCGCCGTTGCCGTTGAAGAAGGCGACACCCGTCGAGCGCGCCGGGTTGACCGACGTGTTGGAGATCGGGATCGAGATGAGGTGAATCAGCGTCAGGCTCAAGCCGATTGCCAAGGCGCCCATACCCTTTGGTGCGCGGACGTCCGTCGCACCGAGCACGACGATCAGGAAGAACGCGGTCAGCAGGATTTCCGCCACGATGACCGCGGCAAGTGTGTAGTTGCCGGGGCTGTGCTCGGCGTAGCCATTGGCAGCCATATTTCCTTCACGCGACCACCCCGGTTTGCCCGAGGCGATGCCCCACAGCGCGAGTCCCGCGAGCAGACCGCCGACGATCTGCGCGACCCAGTAGCCCGGTAGGTCGCGCCACGGGGTACGTCCGCCGACGCAGGCACCGAGCGTGATGGCGGGATTGAAATGCCTCCGGAGATGTGACCGAGGGCGTACGCCATCGTGACCACGGTGAGACCGAAGGCGAGGGCGACGCCGAGGTAGCCGACACCCACCTGAATTCGGGTGCCGGTGTCGTCACCGACAGCCACCTCTTTCGCGGCAAAGATCGCGGTACCGCAACCGCCGAAGACCAGCCAGAACGTGCCGAACAACTCGGCAGTGATTTTTGCAATGGGCGAAGGCATAGAGTTCCTCTCGTCGTACGACCCAGGACCGAAATGTCACATCAAGCACTTGCGCCACTTCAGTAAATCACCCATGATTGCGGATTCTCAGTGTCCGATTCACAACAGTGACCTCGGCGAGACCGCGTGCAGACCTGGCACCGGGACGCCGGACGAGACCCGTCGACGACAAACTCCCCGCCACCGAGTACCGGTGACGGGGAGTTGTGTGGTGCGCCCGTAGGGATTCGAACCCCAAACCTTCTGATCCGTAGTCAGATGCTCTATCCGTTGAGCTACGGGCGCGTAGCGTTATTCAGTTCTCCGCGGTCGAGGCAGACTGCGGTGGCGGAGGCGAGAGGATTTGAACCTCCGGTCCCGTTTTAGCGAGACAACTCATTAGCAGTGAGTCCCATTCGGCCGCTCTGGCACGCCTCCTTGGCGGAGTCCTTTCGAACTGCCGAGTGGAAAGATTACACACGGTCGTCAGTCGGAAGCAAACCGCGAGCTAGTCGGCACGACGACCTGCACAGACGGCCCCTGACGGAGGCGTCGCGGAGAACGCGCAAACGTCGCCTCACATGAGCCGGTTTCGGCACGCGCGTACCCGCGTCCTACATTTGACGTGTGAGTTTCCGCCTTCGCCTCCACCTCGAAGAACTGCCCGTCTACGTGCCCGGTGCAACGTTTCCCGGCGCGATCAAACTCGCGAGCAACGAGGTGACGTTTGGCCCGTTGCTCAGCGTCGAGCAGGCCATCACCGATTCGCTGCAGACCATCAACCGTTACCCCGACAACGGCATGGTCGAGTTGACGGCCTCACTCGCCAAGCGTCTGGGCGTCACCGAGGATGAGATCCAGGTCGGCTGCGGCTCGGTCAGCCTCTGTCAGAACCTCGTGACCATCACCTGCGAGCCGGGCGACGAGGTCTTGTTCGGCTGGCGGTCGTTCGAGACCTATCCGCTGGCAACCCGTCTCGTCGGAGCCGTGCCGGTGCAGATCCCACTGACCGACGAGCTCAGCTACGACCTACCCGCGATGGCCGACGCGATCACCGACCGCACCCGCCTGATCTTCGTCTGCAACCCGAACAACCCGACGGGCACCATCGTCGACGCCGACAGCCTGCGGACCTTCCTGGCCAAGGTGCCCAGCGACGTCGTCGTCGCTCTCGACGAGGCGTACTTCGAGTACGTGCGGCCGTCGCAGACTCAGGCGTACGACGCCATCGAACTGCACCGCGAGTACCCCAATCTGGTTGTGCTGCGGAAATTCTCGAAGGCGTACGGACTCGCGGGGCTGCGCGTCGGATATGCGATCGCACATCCCGAGGTGATCACCGCGCTCGGCAAGGCCCACGTACCGTTCTCCGTGAACTCGGTGGCTCAGGCCGCGGCCGTCGCAAGCCTCGACGCCGACGACGAGCTACTCGCGCGCACCGAGGCGATCGTCAGCGAGCGCACCAGAGTCGCAGACCGGTTGCGCGACATGGGATATCGCGTCCCGGCCACGCAGGCGAACTTCGTCTGGATCGAACTCGGCGACGCGACAACTGATTTCGCCGACGCCGCGCGCGACGCAGGCGTGATCATCCGACCCTTCGCCGGCGACGGCGTACGCGCGACCGTCACCGAGGCCGACGAGAACGACGCCTTCCTGAGCTTCGCCACCCGCTGGGCCGAGGACCACTCGGTCGGCTAGGGCATTCCCGAGCGGCGGCTCAGTACAGGCCGCGCGAGACGGTGCGCCAGGCGGCGGGAAGGTCTTGCTCCCAGTAGGCCCAGGTGTGCGTGCCGATCAGGCGGAAGCCGTCGGTGTAGGGCACGTTGTTGGCGCGCATCGTCGCGGCGAACTCCAGCGAGCAGCGGTAGGCGCCCAGCTCCAGCGCCGACGACGACGCCGTCACGGCCTCGGGTGGGCCCTCGTCGGGTTCGATGCGACGCTGCAGATCGAGTGGGCCGATCGCGCCGGATCCGGCGGCCAAGAAGATGTTCTTGCCGCGCAGCGCGTCGAGATGCTTGGCCGGATCGTGAGCGTCCCAGCCCGCCGAACCGAACGGTCCCCACATATTCGTCGCGTCGCCCCCATCGCGACC
The DNA here is from genome assembly GCF_002500165.1 of Gordonia sp. UBA7860. Classification (NCBI taxonomy): domain Bacteria; kingdom Bacillati; phylum Actinomycetota; class Actinomycetes; order Mycobacteriales; family Gordoniaceae; genus Gordonia; species Gordonia sp. UBA7860. The sequence goes on from NZ_DLSO01000144.1 coordinate 22,995, forward strand.
GACGGTCGTGCGCACGTAGGCCTCGTTGGCGGCGCCGGAGACCGGCGGGCAACCCGAGAGTGAGGCGAGTCCGCTGTAGGTCGACGGGTGACGGATGGTGAGCGCGAACGCCGCCTGGCCGCCCATCGACAGGCCGATGACCGCGTTGCGGCCGTTGCCGTCGAACTGCTTGTTGATCAGCGGGGGGAGTTCCTTGGCGAGGAAGGTTTCCCACATGGGTTGTCCCACTTTGGGATCGTGCTTCTGCCAGTCGGTGTAGAAGCTGCCCTTACCGCCGGTCGGCAGCACCACGTTGACGTTCTTGCCTGCAAAGAAGCGGCCCGCGTGGCCCTTGGTGATCCAGTCGCTCACGTCGCCCTCGGCTCCGGCGCCGTCGAGCATATAGACGGTCGGCCGCGGGCCTGACGCGTCCGCGGGGGTCAGCACCGACAACTTGATCTTCGTCTTCATCGACGGCGACGTGACCCAGATGTCGGTTCTGAGCGGTCCGAGTTTCTGAACCTTCGCGATCTTCGCGACGGGCACGGGTGCCGCGTTCGCGGCGGGAACACCGGTGAGTAGCGCGGCACATCCGGCAAGCGCGGTCGCGAGTACTGCAGATCGCCGAAGCACCGATCCACTACCTTCCGTACGCCGACGCGCAGCCGCGATTCTCCAACGCCCAGCCATGCAACGGTCTCCTCGAACTCTTCGGAGCGCGCCGACCGTTGATGGTCGGGCGCTCGCAGCAGTGCGCATCTTCTTCAACAGCGCATCGTTATTGTCTAGACGGCCCGCAATCAGTGGGTTCCCCTCCCACTGCGGCCGGTGTCGTCCACAGGGTACGTGTCGATCCTGGCAATCGACATCCCCGAACCGCCTTCACGCAACGTCGACATAGGGTTGTTATTTGTGACGACACCAAAGAATCCGGACAGTTCGGCGAAGCCTGCAGGTGAACGCGGTCTCGGTGTCCGAGACTTCGCATTCGTCGCCGAGGTCCCCGTGCGGTGGTCGGACATGGATGCGTTCGGTCACATCAACCACGCGCGGATGGTCACCCTCATGGAGGAGGCGCGCATCCAATGGTTGGTCATGGCAACCACCCTGGCCGCCGAAGCCGACACCCCGACCGGGTCGCAGGCCGAACTGATCAAGAGCGCAATGATCGTCCACGTCGAGATCAGATATCAGAGCCAACTACGGCACGACGATTCGCCGCTGCGAATTGGCATGTGGATCAAGGGTTTTCGATCGGTCGACTTCACCATCGGTTATGAGATCCGCGGCGCGCACGCCGAGGACGACTCCAAACCCGCCTGTGTCGCGAGCACCCAGATGGCCGTCGTCGACGTGGCGGCACACTCACTTCGACGGCTGAGCAGCGTCGAAAAAGATCACCTGCGGTCTTGGTCGCGCGCCTGAAACGACGCGGTCAGGACGGCTCGTAGCGGGCGGGAAGCTCGCGCGGCACGGCAGGTGAGATCCGAGCGATGTTGCCCTCGAGGACGTCGCGGTAGATACGCAACTGCTCCTCGCCGCTGCGCACCTGCTCGCTCAGGCGTTTGGCGTTGTCGACGGAGATCTCCCGGTCGCCCGACCTGGCGATGAGCGCGTCGATCCGGTCGTCGATGGTTGCGGCCCTGTTGTATTCAGACAGGATCTGCAGTTCGACGGCGGCCGACTCGACGACGTGCGCGACGTCGCCGAGCGCCTGCACACGGTCGATGAGTTCGGTCCAGACCGGCCGCAACACCGTTTCGCGACGGTCGATCTGGGCGGCGAACGAGGCGTCGAATCCGCCGTTGCGCTTGGCGCGGTCGAGGTCGATCCGCACGGAGCGCAGCGCGATGACGTCGGCGACGATCTCGGCGAGTTCGGCGTGCAGATTGACCTGCGTGCGCTGCACGGCGAAATGGTCCGACCGCCAGGCCGGATTGCGCATGATGCGGTCGTAGTAGTGGGCGGCGAGAAACATCAGCGTCTCGTAGCCGTCGACGAAGTTCGCCACCCCGGACAGCGGTGAAGCGGGGGTCCTCGGCGACGCGGGAGTGCCGTCGACTGCGGCAACGCGGTTGGCCCACTCCCCCGCCTGCGGATACCCCGAGCGTGCGGCGACCTGTCCGACGACGCCCGCGATCCGTTCCACAGCCGCCGTTCCCGCACGGCGCATCGGATTCGATGTGTTCACGTTCGGGGTCGGTGTGCAGAGCAGTCCGGCGAACAGCCGCTCGCGTTCCTCGATCTCGAGGTACACGTTCTCCCGACGCTCCCTCCGGATGGCGCGCGTACTACCTGCGAAGACGCCCTTCGCGGTCACGATCAGCTTGCGCGAGTCGTCGCGCCGACGCAGCAGCCCGTTGAGACGGCCGCGCATCAGCGTCACGACCATTCCGGGCACCATCGGGGCGTCGAGTTGGCTTTCGAGCTGGACGATCGCCCGCTGGAGTCGACGCAGCTCGCCGAAACCCGCAGGCAGCGTCGGCACAGGTAGTCCGGAAGAAATCCGGCGAACCAGGATCGCCCGACCCGCAGGCGTGAGGTACCCCGACGCCACGAGTAGTGCGGCGGCATCGGAGAGTTCGGGGCGCTCACCCGCGATGGCCGATCGCTCACACCAACTGCGGATCTGCGCACTGCTGTCGCCACCCCGCTGGGCCGCGCTCTTGTCGATCATCGTCGTAACGCCTTCGATTCGGGACTGTCTGGCGAGCGGGAGTGGTTCCCCGGCTCCGCCGCGTTCCCAGATTCTACCTGCGCAATTCGGGTGCCCGGGGCGTCGTCGCACGCCACAGGGGTCGGGTCGCGCGGTGCAACAACCACGCGACCGGGATGCTGATCGCGGTAGTCACCACGAACGCCACGACGACATTGCCGCTGAATACGCGGTAGTTCAGCAGATCCATGACCACCTCGAGTACGAGTACGTGCACGAGGAAGAACTCGTAGGAGATCTCGCCGAGCCACACGACGGGTCGGCTCCCGCACAGCCGAGCCCACGGCGACGACTGGTCGGTGGCGGTGAGCGGACCCACCATCCCGACGGCGATGACGAGGTAGAGCAGATGCTTGACGATCGTGGCCGACGCCGTGCTCGGCGTGATCGTCGGCTCACCTGCCAGCGGCAGACCCGACACGAGGAACGCGGCAGCCGCGGCCGCGGGCCAGAACCAGGTGTTCCACTTCGCGACGAGGGGCGCGCAGACCGCAAGGACCATGCCGGCGATAAACCATCCGAGGAAGGCGGGTGCCCAGAGTCGGGCCGTCGGATCGGCGTCGGGATTTCCGTCGACGAGCACCGCCCACACCGGACTCACCAGCCCGATCACGAGCAGGCCACCGATGAGTAGATCCGGTCGCCAGCGGCGTCGACACACGACGACGATCAGCAGCCATGCGATCACCGGCAGCAGCAGGTAGAACACGACTTCTGCTGCGAGACTCCACATCTGGGTCAGGCCGGCATGCAGGTGGCCGATGCCGTAGACCTGCGTCAGCGTCATGTTGCGCCAGAAACCCGACCAGCCGACGCCCGTCACCACGGCCTCGCCACCCGGCGAATACCAGCCGTAGACGAGGTAGACCGCGATCACCGTGATCCAGTACGCGGGCAGGATTCGGCGTGCGCGATGCCAGAAGTAGCGCCGCGTCGACGGTGGGCCCGAGCCCTTCTGCAGCGGTCGAATCCACTCCGAGAACAGCAGGAACCCCGAGAGTACGAAGAAGATGGCGACGCCGACCTCGAACCGCGAGAACAGGCGCCCGACGTAGTCGTCGGTGTAGTTGCCGGTCCAGAACGCCGCATGTGTCAGGCAGACCGCGGCCGCGGCCGGCGCACGCACTCCGGTGAGCGACGGGATGCGGTGGGCCATGGGCCGATCCTGCCAGGTCGGGCGAGCGCGGCAGCGTCGAGGACCTCTCGCCGCGTGGCAGGATGACGTCATGGGAGACGAGCGCATCCAGGGTCAGATCTGGCGCGACGGCAAGAAGGTCGACGGGTTCTCGCTCGAATCGGTCTCCGACCACATCGGCGAATCCGACACCGTCGTGTGGGCCGATCTGCAGTGCCCGAGCCATGAGACGCTCTCTTCGCTCGCAAACGAACTCGGGTTGAACAAGTTCGCCATCGAGGACACGATCTCGGCCGCCGAGCGCGTGAAGACCGTCACCTACAGCGACCACACCTTCATCATGGTGTACGGCATCGAGATGAAACCTCCTGCGGCACAGGATGTTCGACGCCCCGACAGCGATCCTGACGATGACTCCGACGACCCACCACCCCCGCGATCCGGGGCCACTGTCAACAACGGGCAGAATCAGCGCGCCAAATCCTTTACATTGCACCGCATCTCGATATTCATCAAGGACAACGCCCTGATCACGGTGCGTATGCATCCGGGCGACGGCATCAAGACCGTGGTGGAGCGCTGCGAGGACACGCACGCCGCGGCGTTCGGCATCGGCGGGCTGCTCTATGTGGTGCTCGACGTCGTCGTCGACGGTCACTTCGACGCGGTGCAGGTACTCGACGACCAGATCGAGGAGCTCGAGGACTACCTCTTCGACGAGTCGGTCCCCAATGTGAGCCTGCAACGTCGGACGTACGACCTGCGCAAGGATCTCGTGGTGCTGCGGCGGGTGGTGCTCCCGATGCGCGAGGTGGTGGGCACCATCCAGCGGCACCGCTACCAGGATCGTGGAGAGCACGCGGCAGAGCTCGATCCCAACTACTCCGACCTCTACGACCATGTGCTGCGCGCCGCCGAGTGGACCGAGTCACTGCGCGACATGCTCAGCAGTGTCTTCGAGACGAACCTCTCGCTGATGGACGCGCGGCTCAACACCGTGATGAAGAAGTTGACCGCGTGGGCCGCCATCATCGCTGTGCCGACCCTCATCACCGGCTACTACGGACAGAACGTGCTGTTCCCCGGATACAGCACGTCGTGGGGTGTCTGGGTCAGCGCGATCCTGATCGTCGGATCGGTCATCGTGCTCTACATCAACTTCCGCAAGCGCGACTGGCTGTAGTCGCCCGGTCTGGTCACGCGGGGTGTGGTCACGCGGGGTGTCGGGCGTGCGACACGCTCGAATTGGAATCTGAAACCTCTTGTCCCGTATTGTTTTCGACGTGCTCTCCAGAACTGCCGACGCTGTCGTGACCGAAAACACTGCCACCCCGTGTGAGTGGTGCTCCTCCACCGATGACGTCGCGGAGTTTCGCGACGAACTGCGCTGCGCCAGGTGCCGCGAGCTCGAGGAGACGATCACCGAGGCGCGCAAGTTCTTGGGTTTCTACGGCCTGCGCCCGCTCGGCGGCTCCGTGGAATGCGACGACGAGGAGGAGCGTGAGCACCGGGTCGGCGCTCGCGACGCGTACACCGAGTTGAACGCGATCCGCACGAGTACCCCCGCCCCTCGACCCATGCGATCCGCATCGCGGGCCGCTGCGGGCACTGTGAAGTCAAGCGCTGTGAAGTCGAGCGCCGTGAAGAGCACGGGCGACAAGGCGAGCACGGCGACCACGAGTCCGACACGACGCAACGACGTCTCGCGGCCCGATCGGGCGGAGCTTCTCAGCCGCGCCGAGGGCCTGCTGAGCGAACTCACCGACATCGACGCACGCCTGGCCGCCGCCGAGCAGGAATCGGGACTCTCCGCCAAGGCCCGCATCGCCGACCTGACCTCGCGCCGCGAATACGTGCTTCGCACCCTCGCCGCGCTCGAGAAGGCTCAGCGCGCGATGTCGCCGGCCTGACGACCACCGGTACGTACACAACTCGTACCTGAGCGGACCGCCGAGGAGATTATTGTGATGGCGCCGCGCTCACGACCGAGTTGTGTACGCGCTCGCGCTGATCGAGCCGCCCCCTCGCTGCTCGAGCGCCTGGCCGCTGATCGAGCCTGTCGAGATCACCCCTCGCTGATCGAGCCGCCCCCTCGCTGATCGAGCCACCCTCGCTGATCGAGCCTGTCGAGATCACCCCTCGCTGATCGAGCCACCCTCGCTGATCGAGCCTGTCGAGATCACGCCCCGCACGCTGGAGTGCCCGCGGATGCGGCGCTGCACCAGGTGAGCGGGCCGCCGGTGTCGCCGAGGCCCTTAGTCACCAGGGTCGGGCCGCCGTGGGCGCCGGTCGACAGATCGCCGCTGACCGTCTCGCCCTTCGAAATATCGCCGACACCCTCGCCGGATTTGACGATCAGGTCACCGATCGTGATCGTGATGCCCATTCCGCGCCGCGTCCAGGTGACCGACCACTTCTCGGTGTTCAGCGCGCCTGAGCCCATGAGTAGTGTGCCCGTCTGATCTCCTGCGAGGTCGAGCGAACTGGCGTGTCGCGTCCAGTCACCCACGAACGCCGACGATCCGACGCCGTGCCCGGGAGGCAGCGGCCGCGCGGTCTGGCTTCCACCACCAGAAGCCTGCGTGGCGCCACCGTCCTGAGAGTCCGACTTCTCGACAGCAGTGCCGGAGTCGGCCTCCTCCGCACCTGATGTGGTCGACGCAGGCATCGTCGTGGTGACAACGACGGTCGGCATCGAAGTTGTTGCGGATGGAGTGTCGTCGGGGTTGCAGCCCGCCACGGACAGCGCTACTGCGGCCGCGGCCAAAGTCGTTGCAGTCCACCGGTATCGCATGATGTTCCCTGTCCCGGGCGATCGGGCGACCGTCCTCTTACCCGGTTATTCGACACCGACGGCCCCGGCGGTTACCAGCAGTCGCACGACCGAATGACGCCGAAACCTCGACAGTCCGGTGCCCACCCGCGCCACGGCTACGGCGTGGGGCCCGCCTTGTGTCCCACCGGCGGCCGCACGCACTGCACCCAGTTGACCACTAGTGCGATGTGGCACAGCGCGGCCACCAAGAGTCCCAACGAAGTCTGTTGGCGCGCAGTCTGATCGGCCCAGTAGCCCAGAATCGAGATCGGCACCGCGACAGCGCTCACCGCCGCCGCGATCCAGCAGGGCGCGAAGCGTCGAACAATCACCGCGACCATGGACAGCACCACCGCGGCGGCACCGAAGACGACCGCGAGTTGCGAGAGCGGCGTCGACCTTCCGGTCAGTGCGGTCACGGCGCTCACGCCGGCAAGCACCACCACGGCCACCCAGACAGCGGCGACCGCACGCCCGCGGAGCGGAACCTCTGCCATGACCCTGCGTTCGATTCCGCGAAGGGAATCGGCGAGCCGTGGGTCCAGTTCGTCGCGGTCTACACCTCTCCCGTCGTCGCGCATCCCACCAGTGTCCACCGCAAGGACTCGGGGCGCAGGACCCGGGTGCGCATTGCAGGCGAATCCCACCAAAGCTCGACACATACAACCGATCAGTTGTATGTTCGTGTGGTGAGCACAGCGACGGAGGATCGAGCAGACGCACTGTTCCACGCGCTTGCCGACCGGACCCGCCGCGACATCATGCGGCGTGTGCTCGCGCAGGAGCAGTCGGTGTCGACACTTGCCGCCGACTACGACATGAGCTTCGCCGCCGTACAGAAACACGTCGCGGTGCTCGAGCGCTCCGGACTGCTGACCAAGCGTCGCCGAGGGCGTGAACAACTCGCCTCCGGCGACGTCGAGGCCGTGCGCGCCGTGTCGGACCTACTCGACGAGCTCGAGCAGGTCTGGCGGGGCCGCATCGACCGAATCGACGCATTACTTGCTGTCGACGACACCACGTCGACGCCTTCCAACGACAAGGATTGAGACAATGCCCGTCATCGACGTCACCAAGAATCTCGACGACCGATCGATCACCATCACAGCCGAGTTCGCCGCTCCGGTGGAACGCGTCTGGCAGATCTACGCCGATCCGCGCCAGCTCGAGAAGGTCTGGGGCCCACCGGAATACCCCGCGACATTCGTCGATCACGACTTGGCGCCGGGCGGGCGTGTCACGTACTACATGACGGGCCCCGACGGCGAAAAGTACGCGGGCTACTGGCTCGTCGACGCCGTCGACAAGCCGTCGAGCTTCACCTTCCGCGACGGCTTCGCCGACGAAGACTTCACGCCGATCGAGTCACTTCCGTTGTCGCACAACGCATACTCGTTCACCGACAGGGACGGCCGCACGGTGGCCACCTACGTGAGCACCTACGAAACGGTTGAGGGACTGCAGAAGGTCCTCGACATGGGTATGGCCGAGGGCGCGACGCAGTCTCTCAACCAGATCGATCAGTTCCTGGCCGAATGACCGCGCGACCTCAGCGCTTGCGTGTCAAGACGAACTTGGCGATGACCTTGTTGCCCTGATACTGCGAGCCGGCATATCCGTTGCGCGTCTTGTACATCTTGAGTCCGTTGCCCTGGCCGAAACTGACGTACTCGTACTTGCCAACGGTTGTGATGGGGTAGCCGCGGAAGCTGGGGGTGACACCAAACCGGTGATTGCGAACCGTCGAGTCCGAGCACCACGGCACCGGAACGTGAAAACCCTGGAACTCGGTGTTGCAGTATCGGTACGTACCAGGAGTGACGTCGGCGTGCGCCTCTCCGCCGCCCACGAGAACGCCTGTGGCAGCGGCGCCGCCGATCAATGCACTTGCCATCACCTTCTTCACAGGCCGGAATTGTGCCATACGGTCTCAGCGATCACGCGCACGCGTCGTTCGCCGGAACGAGGTTCAGTTGCGTGGGACGCAGGGGTACAAAAATGCCCCTCTGGATCCCACGCAACGTGGACTCATCTGCGGAAGCGGAGGGATTTGAACCCCCGGTGGTTTTACCCACGCTCGCTTTCAAGGCGAGTGCATTCGGCCGCTCTGCCACGCTTCCCTGCCGAAAAGGGTACGTGACCCGCAGCGTGAGACCAGCATCAGCCCACGGACCCGCCCGGCCGGTGGACTTCGTCAGCCTGTTCCCTCATCAGCCCACGCGCAGCAGCACCTTGCCGATCGCGTCGCCGCTGTTGAGTCGTTCGTGGGCGGCCTGGGCGTCGGCGAGCTCGAACACGGAGTCGGTCACCGGCACCACCGAGCCCGCCTCGATCAACGGCCAGGTACGCGCGTGGGTCTTCTCGACGATCGCCGCTTTGCCGTCTGCTCCGGTCACCGGCCTCGAGCGCAACGCGGTGCCGTAGACCGAGAGTCGTTTGGAAATCATTGCGCCGATGGGCAATTCACCCTTGACGCCACCCTGCATACCGATGATGACCAGGCGTCCCCCGGTCGCGAGAGCTTTCACGTTGCGCGGCAGGTAAGCCGCGCCGATGATGTCGAGGATCACGTCGGCGCCACCGTGCCCGGAGATCACCTCGACGAAGTCCTCCGACGAGTAGTCGATGAGGATCTCGGCCCCGTACTCCGCCGAGCGCGCCAGCTTCTCCCTCGTTCGCGCCGTCACCGCGACCCTGGCCCCCAACGCGCGACACAACTGCGTCGCATGGGTGCCTATTCCGCTCGAGCCACCGTGAATGAGGACCAGCTCGTCCAGCTGTAGATGCGCCGTGAGCAGCAGGTTCGAGACCACCGTGCACGCAACCTCGGGTAGCCCCGCAGCCTCGATCAGGTCCACATTCGACGGCTTCGGCAGCAGCTGCACGGCCGGAACCGCCACCAACTCGGCGTACCCGCCGCCCGCAAGCAGGGCGCATACCTCGTCGCCGACGGACCACCCCGTGACCTCAGAACCCAATTCGACGATCCTGCCCGACACCTCGAGACCGAGAATGTCCGACGCCCCCGGCGGCGGTGGATACAGGCCCTGCTTCTGGAGCAGGTCGGCGCGGTTCACGCCCGCTGCCGCGACCTCGATGAGCACCTCGCCGGGTCCCGGCGTCGGATCGGGTACTTCGGCGACAGACAGTGTGGCTGTTTCGGAGTCGACGGTGATTGCACGCATGCCATCGATGCTGCCCGAAAGTGGCGTCGAAGGGGTGTAACCGTCACGACCAGGAGCCGCGGACCTTCCGCATGGCGAGGCAGATGGTGGTGAAGTCGTCCTCACCCAGGACGTCGACGACGTACTCGCGCACCACTCCGTCGCGCACCCGTGAGATGCGGGCCAGCGTGCCGCGACCGGTGTCGGTGATGCGGACGAGTCGGTGTCTGCCGTCGAGGTCAGAGCGCACCCGGACAACATCGCCGGTGTCGATCAGCCTGCCGACCTGACGAGATACGGTGCTGACGCCCATGTGCACGGTCGCGGCGAGTTCGCTGATGCCGAACTGCTCACGCGTCGCGAGGACCTCGAGGATGCGCAGATCGGTTGTAGTCCAACCGTTCGCGCCGAACGTACTGTTCACCTGGGCCATCAGGGCCCATCCGCCGTCTACGAACGACTGCCAGAGCTCGACCTGGTCGGTGGTCAGCTCCGGCGTACCGGGCGTGTGTGTGCGCGGTTCGGGGTCGTTCACATTAGTCAACTTAGTATGCGTTGTCGCTAAACGCGAAACCGTGTGGATCGGTCGACCCACACGCCATACGCTGCGACGTTGGTCTAACCGAATGACCCGAGAGTTCTGACCAAATGGTCAACTTCGTACGGCGTCGAATACGGCCCGAGACCGACGCTCACGGCGCCGCCGAAGTCGCTCGCGCCCATACGCGTCAGTGCCCGGCATGGAAGGTCGGCGAGCGCGCAGATCCCGTTGTCGGAGAGTCGTCGGACGACCTTGTCGGCCGAGACCTGATCGACGGTGAAACTGAGCGTCGGGACGCGGTTGCCTGGAGTCCCGACAACCGAGACCTGGCTGAGCTGTTCGAGCGTCGTCGTGAGGTAGACCATCAGGCGTTCGAGGTACTCGCTCACCGCGTCGAGGGAGGCGACGAGTCGTCGACGCCTCTTGCCGATCGCGTCGGCGTCGAGCGAGGCGAGGTGTTCGATCGATGCGACGAGCCCGGTCAGTAGTCCACCCTGCAGCGGTTCGAGTTCGAGACGCGCGGGCCCGACCGCGCGCGGGTCGACCGACATCGGAACGAGCCGTTCGATGACCTTGGGATCCCGGAACACCATCGCCGCGACTCGCGGGCCGCCCCACCGTTCTGCGGACACCACGAGCACGTCGGCACCGAGTTCGTCGATGTCGAGCGGCATGTAGGGCGCAGCATTCGTCGCATCGACAACCAGCATCGCGCCGCGTGCGTGGGCGAAGCGGGCGATGGCGGGGATGTCGGTGATCGCACCGAGCGTCGACGACGCCAAGGTCACGGCCACGACGGCCGTCCGCGCGCCGATGAGGTTCTTGTACTGCCACGCGGGCAGCTCGCCGGTCTCGATGTCGAGCTCTGCCCACCGCACAGAACCGCCATAACGTCCGACGACCCGCAGCCACGGCACGATGTTCGGTTCGTCGTCGGCATGACTCACGACGACGTCGCCGCCGAGCCAGGTGTTGGGGGCGATCGACTCCGCGAGCGACCACACGAGCGCCGATCGGGAGGGCCCGAGAACAACACCCGCGGCCTGTGCGCCGACGAGATCGGCGACCGCTCGGCGTGCGCCGTCGATGGCTTCGGTGGTGCGGACCGCGCCCGGATAGACCCCGCCCGGCGCTGCGCCGAGCTGCCGGAACCCGGACGAGACCGCACTGGCAACGGAGTCGGGGATCAGCATTCCGGCCTGGGCGTCGAGGTGAATCCAGCCGTCGCCGAGCGAGGGGAACAGTCCTCGCACCGCGGCGACGTCGAGACTCATGCCAGTCACGATAGACGGCCCGCACACGGGCTTCGGACGGGTTGCCGCCGAACGCGGCGCGACGGCGGCGTTGCGGCGTCCTCGTGGCGTCGACAGCAATACCGACTGGCCTCGGGGGCAATGCCGACGACTGGTGACGAGTGTCGGTGGCTTTCGGCACAATGGGTCACATGGCTAGCGAAGGAACGTCGTCCGGAGCATTTGATCCCCGTGGTTTCGGTTCGCCGGCAACCGGTGACGAGAGCATCGTGGTTGTCGGACCTGACGACCACACGAGCGGGAAAGAAGCCGAATCCAAAGACAGTGTTGCCGACATGGTCGAGCAACCCGCCAAGGTCATGCGCATCGGCACGATGATCAAGCAACTGCTCGAAGAAGTGCGGGCAGCTCCGCTCGACGAGGCGTCGCGCAACCGGCTCCGCGAGATCCACCAGACGTCGATCAGCGAACTCGAAGACGGCCTTGCCCCCGAGCTACGTGAAGAGCTCGAACGACTTGCACTCCCCTTCTCCGACGACTCGACCCCGTCCGACGCCGAGCTGCGTATCGCGCAGGCACAGCTCGTCGGGTGGCTCGAGGGACTGTTCCACGGAATCCAGACGGCGTTGTTCGCCCAGCAGATGGCCGCACGTGCGCAACTCGAGCAGATGCGACAGGGCGCTCTGCCTCCCGGAATCGTGGGTCCAGGTGGGCCGGGAGGCCCCGGCGGCGGGCCGAGCACCGGTCAGTACCTCTGAGTATCGAGTCGCGCACTCCTCGCTCGACACCGCCCGTTCCGGATCGTCGAACCGCGCGCTTGTATGCTGAATCCCCGTGTCAGCGGTAGTCAACGAGCGGGAAGTTCCGCCACCACCCACGACGTCGGATTCGAGGTCGTTGCGGCGTGCGTTCAAGGACCTCTCGGACGGACTTCGCGCGCGCGAGCTCTGGGCGCTTCTCGGATGGCAGGACATCAAACAGCGCTATCGCCGTTCGGTGCTCGGTCCGCTGTGGATCACTATCGCGACCGGCATTACGGCCGTCGCGATGGGTCTGCTGTATTCGCAGCTGTTCGACGAGGACATCACCACGTTCCTGCCGTACGTGACCCTCGGCTTCATCTTCTGGGGCTTCATCGAGGGATCGATCCTCGACGGCTCAGAGGTATTCGCCAAGAACGAGGGGCTGATCAAGCAGATCCCGTCGCCGCTGTCGGTGCACGTCTACCGACTCGCGTGGCGACAGCTCATCATCTTTGCGCACAACATCGTCATCTACCTGGTGCTGCTCGCGATCTTCTGGAAGCACATCCACCTGAGCTGGACCGTCGTGCTGATCATCCCGGCGATGATCCTGTTCGTCATCAACAGCGTCTGGGTCGCGATGGTCTTCGGCATCCTGACGACCCGATTCCGCGACATCGGTCAGCTACTCAGCACCGCGGTGCGCCTGGTGTTCTTCATGACGCCGATCATCTGGAGCGCGTCGTCGCTGCACAAGGTGACCGGCGAGGGATCATCACGGGCACGGATTGTCGAGATCAACCCGATGTACCACTACCTCGAGATCACGCGCGGTCCGCTGCTCGGCGAATCGGTGGCCTTCTACCACTGGGCCATCGTCATCGGCTGCACCGTCGCGGGATGCCTTCTCGCCCTGTTCATCATGCGCAATTACCGCGCCCGAGTTCCGTATTGGGTGTGAGTCGTGACCAGCTCCAAACAGACTGAGACCAAGAACGACGCCGTCCGCGTCGACACCTGGGACGCCTGCGTCGACTTCCCCATCTTCGACGCCAAGACGCGCTCGCTGAAGAAGTCGGTGCTCGGAGCCGCGGGCGGCGTGATCGGTGCCAATGCGTCGAACGTCGTGGTTGTCGAGGCACTCAAGAACATCAACCTGCACCTCGAGCACGGCGACCGTGTGGGGCTCGTCGGTCACAACGGTGCCGGTAAGTCGACGCTGCTGCGGCTGCTGTCGGGCATCTACGAACCGACGCGCGGCTCGTGTCGGGTCAAGGGTCGGGTCGCTCCGGTCTTCGACCTCGGCGTCGGCATGGACCCGGAGATCTCCGGCTACGAGAACATCCTGATCCGCGGCATGTTCCTGGGCGTGAGCCGCAAGGAGATGCTGAGCAAGACCGACGAGATCGCGGAGTTCTCCGAGCTCGGCGACTACCTCAACATGCCGCTGCGCACCTACTCGACCGGTATGCGCGTGCGCCTCGCGCTGGGTGTGGTGACCAGCATCGATCCCGAGATCCTGATCCTCGACGAGGGCATCGGCGCGGTCGACGCGGAGTTCATGAAGAAGGCGCGCACACGGCTGCAGTCGCTGGTCGAGCGCTCGGGCATTCTGGTCTTCGCCAGCCACTCCAACGAGTTCTTGGCGCAGCTGTGCGACCGCGCCCTCTGGATCGACCACGGCGAGATCCGGATGGACGGCGGGATCGAGGAAGTGGTCGGTGCCTACGAGGGCCCGACCGCTGCCGCGCACGTGCGCGAGGTGCTCGACGAGATGCATCGGACCGACGGCAAGTCCGCATGAGCGACACCACGGGCTCGACATCGCATGTCAGCGCCTCGCGTGTGACTGCCTCGCGTGTCATTGCAGTGGTGGTGACGCATCGGCGGGCGGAGTTGCTCGCCGAATCGCTTGCCGTGGTCTCGGCACAGTCGCGACCTGTCGACCACCTCGTCGTCGTCGACAACGGGAACGAGCATCAGGTAGCTGAACTCGTTGCCGCGCAACCCATTCCGACAACCTACGTGGGTTCACAGCGCAACCTCGGGGGTGCGGGCGGGTTTGCACTCGGCATGTTGACCGCGCTGTCGCTCGGCGCCGATTGGGTGTGGTGCGCCGACGATGACGGACGCCCGGAAGGCAGTGAGGTGTTGTCGACGCTGCTCGACTGCGCCGCGCGTCATCGGCTCGACGAGGTCTCGCCCGTCGTCGTCAACATCGACGACCCCGACACACTCGCCTTCCCGCTACGCCGCGGAGTGGCGTGGCGGCGCAAGCGGTCAGAGCTGTTCGAGGGCGACGGCGAGCCTGCAGGCGACGACGACCTGCTGCCCGACATCGCCTCGCTGTTCAACGGTGCGCTGTTCTCAGCGCATGCGCTCGACGTGGTCGGCGTCCCCGACCTCCGGCTGTTCTTCCGCGGCGACGAGGTCGAGGTGCACCGACGCCTGGCGCGCTCCGGGTTGCGCTTCGGCACGTGCCTGACCACGGCATATCTGCACCCGTACGGCTCCGACGAGTTCCGCCCGATCCTCGGCGGCCGCATGCACACGCAGTATCCCGACAACTCGGTGAAGCGCTTCTTCACCTACCGCAACCGCGGCTTCCTGATGAACCAGCCCGGCATGCGCAAACTGCTGCCGCAGGAGTACGCGCGATTCGGCTGGTACTTCCTGGTGCAGCAGCGCGACGTCGCGGGCTTCCGCGAGTGGTTCCGGTTGCAGCAGCTCGGCCGACGCGAGCGGTTCGTGCGGCCAGACTGACGTCGACTGGGCGCTTCAGCGTGTCGAGTGGGCGCTTCAGCGTGCCGACTGGGCGCTCCGTCGCGTCGACTGGGCGCAATTCGCCGACCGCCCTCGCCGGAACTAGAACGTGTTCTACTGTGTGATCAGACACCGATCCACAGGGGAGACACATGCGGTTCACCTTCGCCGAGGCGATGACAGATCCGAGCTTCTACGCACCACTCGCCCAGGCGGCCGAGAAGGCGGGGTACGCGGGGTTCACCATTCCCGACTCGCTCGCGTATCCGGAGGAGTCCGACGCCACCTATCCGTACACCCCGGACGGCAATCGCGAGTTCCTCGACGGCAAGGCGTTCATCGAGACGTTCATCGAGGCCGCTGCCCTCGGCGCAGTTACCTCGACGATCCGCTTCACGCCGTTCGTTCTCAAACTGCCAGTGCGGCCGCCCGCGCTGGTGGCCAAGCAGGCGAGTTCCGTTGCGTACCTGACCAACAACCGCCTCGCGCTCGGCGTCGGCACCAGTCCGTGGCCGGAGGACTACGAATTCATGGGCGTCGACTTCGCCCGCCGCGGCAAGCGCATGGACGAATGCATGGACATCTTCCGCGGTCTGACGTCGGGTGAGTACTTCGAATTCCACGGCGAGTTCTACGACATCCCACGCATCAAGATGACTCCCGCACCCACCGAGCCGATTCCACTCCTCGTCGGAGGTCACGCCGACGCCGCGCTGCGTCGAGCCGTCATCAGAGGCGACGGATGGATGCACGGAGGCGGCCCCGCGGAGGAGCTCGACGCCCTGCTCGACAAGATCACCGACATCCGTAAAGCGGAGGGAAAACTCAACGACCCCTTCGAGATCCACGTCATCTCACTCGACGCCTATACGGTCGACGGATGTAAGAGGTTGGAGGACAAGGGAATCACCGACGTGATCGTCGGCTTCCGCCTGCCGTACGTGATGGGTGACGACACCGAGCCACTTGCGACCAAGATCGATCATCTGAACGCCTACGCCGAGAACGTCATCGCCAAGGTGAACGGCTGACGCACACTCGACGCGACGCGACGCCCAGTCGACGCCCTCGAGCACACAGTTGGCACTCCAGAGCGTGCGCTCGACGTCAGCGTCGCATCTCGACGACCTGCGAGTTGTTGAACGGCACCTGGCGCACGACGTGCAGTCCGGCGGCCGAAAGTTGTTGGTAGAGCAACGTCGATGTGAAGTGGTTAGGTGAGAACAGCCAGTAGGCGGTGGCGCCGGGGTAGACGACGTAGCCGTGGTCACGGTCCTTGTCGGTGATCACCCACATCACCTGACATTGTTCGGCAAACCGTCGATAGGCGGTGACGGGTTTGTCGCCGTCCCACAGCGAGTCGGCCCGAATCGCATCTATCGAGGGGCCGACGTCGCGGAGTCCTGCGAAGTCGTCGGGCTTGGCGCGCAAGACGACTCGCTGCGAGACCGGACTCCACGTCGGCGCGGTGGAGAAGGCGACGCAGTCGCCGGGGTGTGCGTTGGCGCCGATGAAGTCTGCGGCCTCGGAGAAGTCGGTGCCGCCGAGTCGGCCGTACGCGCTGCGGTCGGCGAGATACGACGGCGTCGCGGCCGCAGCCAGAATCACAACGAGAAGCGCTGCCACCCACACACGGTCGCGTGCGATCTGGCGCACCGCCCACGCCAAGATCAGCGCGAGTCCACCTGCCGTGAAGATCAGATAGCGAGGTGTGTAGACAGCGTCGACCAACCACGAGAACACGAACACCAGTGCCGCGGGCACGACGACCCACAGCAGTCCGATGACCAGGATCGACCATCGCCCGCGGGCGCCAAGTACCGCAGCGGCAACGAGTCCTGCCGCCACTATGAGAGCGCCGACAATGAGGAAAATGGTTGCGCCGTCGAAGAACTCGAATCGGGCATAGTTGCCGAGCGCCCGTGGCGACATCTGCTCGACCCACGAGATCTGCCCTCGCTGCGAGACCACGACACGCGCAAACGGCGCAACGACTGCACACACGAGAATTCCGGAGATCACGAAAGCGCCTACCGTCCAGCGTAATCGGGACCTATCTCGACCTCGAGCCCGCACCAGCACGATCAGCAGGTGCGCGGAGAACAGGGCGATGGTGAAGAAGAACCACACGACGCCGACGACACAGATGGCGACGTATGCCGCCCACCACCCCCAGCGTCGACGCCGAGAAGCGCCGTCGTCGACGTCGAGCGCGATCAGAAGGACCAGCGTCATCGCGATCGCCAGAGCGATTGTGCCTGCATAGGATCGGGCCTCAGAGCCCGCCCAGGTCGTGCGCGGCAGACACAGGAGCACGAGGCCCGCGATGACGCCGAAACGCGTATCCCACAGTCGCGCACCGAGAACGACGAGCAGACCCGCGGCGATGCCGATCGCCAATGCAGACGGGAACCTCAGCGAGAACTCCGACAGCCCGAACACCTTGGTCCACACATGCATGCACAGGTAGTAGAGCGCGTGCACGGCGTCGGTCAGAGCGAGCAGGTCCCACATCGCCGACAGTGGACGGTGCACCGCCGACACCGTTGCGGCCTCGTCGTACCAGAGCGATGGGCGCCAGGAACCATAGGCGCACAACACCACTCCAAAGATCCCGACCACGAGTGCGGGTCGGGCGGTGCGGAGTCGTTCAGTCGCCGTCAAACAATCTCGTCCAGTTCTCGCGACTCGTCAGTTCGGGCATGGCTCCGCGCCACTCCTCGGCGACATCGAGTCCGTCACGACGCAGTTCGAGACACAACTGTGCGAGTTCTCGTCCGAGCCGAGCCGCGACCTGCTTGTCGCGCCGTCTGACTCGGACACCCGTCTGCGACGAGTCGGTGACGATGGCCGACGAGAACAGCCCGACGTGCCACCAGCGTCCGTCGTCGGCTGAGATGGATACGGGCGCGGGCGACACCCTGCCGAGCCATTGCTGCACAGCGCGTTTGACCAACACGCGGGTCTCTTTGTCCTCGTCGGGCAGCGGTCCGCGGCGTGAGATCCTCGTGTTGGGATCGGCGTCGACGAGTACGTCGGCACTGTCGCGGATGACCGTGTCCGGATACTGCGCGCGCAGCTCCTTCAACTCGGCCAGCTTCGACATTCCGCCGTCGTCGAGGATCGACGGCCCGCGAAGGAAATCACGAACGGCGAGAAGGAAAGTCGCGGCAAGGCCATAGCGCATCGAGACGATGTGCGCGCCGATCTCCTTCGCGATGACGGCGACCAGGTGCTTCGGGTCGTATGGCCCGTGGATCGCTGCGACGATGAGCGCGTTACGCCAACTGAAGTAGCGCGACCAGTCGTCGTAGTCCTTGAGGTGGAAGTCGGCGTGCCAGACGCCCGCGTTGGGCAGCGTGACCGTCGGAAAACCGTTGCGGCGCGCGCGGATACCGAATTCGATGTCGTCCCACTGGAAGAACAGCGGCAGCGAGAGTCCCGCCGCATAGACGGCCTCGACCGGGAGCAGACACGACCACCAACCGTTCCATCCGGCGTCGGTGCGCGCGTCCTGTTGTTTCTCGAGCGCGTTGAGTCCCTGTTTGCCGTAGGCGCCGGGACGTCCGGCCTTGAGCTCGTCGAGCGCTTCCCACTCGCCGGTCATGTGCACCCGGTACGTCTCCGACGCCAGCAACATCTGCGAGCCGACGAGCATCGGTCGCACCGTGCTGTTGGCGAAGGAGGTCAAGCGGAGGATGGACTCGGGTTCGCACGTGATGTCGTCGTCCATCACGACGATGTCGGTGTCGTGGTTGCCGTCCTTGGTGACCTCGTGGATGCCGCGGTTGAATCCTCCCGCACCGCCGAGGTTGGGCTGGGTGATGTAGCGCAGGCGGTCGCCGAGTACTGCGGTGACCTCGCTGAACCGTGCCTGGTCTGCGACGCGGTCGGTGCCCTGGTCGACGACGTACACCGCGGCGACGCGCTCGAGCACGACCGGATCGGATGCCAGCGCCAACACGGTCGCCACGGCGTCGACCGGTCGGTTGTGCGTGCACATGACGACCGACACGGGCCGGTCACGGACCCTCGAGTCCACGCTCCACTCGACGTCGGAGATGCTGGCCGGACCGTCGATCGCGGTCAACTCGAACCAGAGTGCGCCGCCGTCGAGGAAGCGCTTGACGTCGAGATCGAAGCTCACGTGCCCCTGTCCGGAGACCTCCGTGGTCTGCACCGGGCGTTCGCGACCGCTGATGTCGGACGCGCGGATGTCGATCCGCATCGTCGTACCAGGGGCGCAGTCGTGGTCGAACTCGAGGCGGACGGACCGCACGCGGGTGTAGCTCTGCCAGAAGGCGGCGGGGAAACGTCCGAAGTAGGTGTTCGCCGACAGTCGTGCCCCCGGTCCGAGATGAGCTCGGCGGCGATCGAGCCTCACCCGGGAGTGGTCGGTGTCGGCGTACATTCCCGGCTCGATCCGGGTATCCGGACCGGTGAACAGCGTGCGTTGGACGAGTAGACGGTCCGAAGACGAATTGGTCATCTCGCGCAAATCAGACGGGTCCGTATGCGGAGTATCGGTCGTGGTCGGCTGTGCTGCTGTCGACATTGCATCCCATTCATCTCTTCGGGGGCTCTCGCGCCACACGTGTCGGCCCCGACGGCCACAGTAACCCACACCCTGTGAACACCCTGTCACTGACACCCGAGCGCCACTGCTCCACAAGTGGGTGCTGCCGCAACGCATTCGGTCGAATCGGGCTGACGATCCCGACTGAACTCGTGTATCAGTTCTGTCGGGCGCCCAGACATACGCGTTACACGTCGT
Source organism: Gordonia sp. UBA7860 (assembly GCF_002500165.1). Lineage (NCBI taxonomy): Bacteria > Bacillati > Actinomycetota > Actinomycetes > Mycobacteriales > Gordoniaceae > Gordonia > Gordonia sp. UBA7860. The sequence continues at coordinate 42,878 of NZ_DLSO01000144.1, forward strand.
TCGCGCGACCGACGGCTACCGCCGCGGTCTCAGCGGAGCGCAGCCAGCGAGGCCTCAGCAGCACCGAAGCCGCACATCCCGTGCACTCCTCCCCCGGGAGGTGTCGCGGCCGAGCACAGGTACGCGCCGTCGACTCCCGTCGAGTACGGCGACGCGGTGAGTCGTGGCCGAGCGACGAGATGAACCAAGTCGTTGCGCCCACCACCGATGTCGCCGCCGGGATAATTGGGATTCGCTCGTTCCAACTCGGCAGGCGAAGTCGCACGAACCGCGACGACCCTGCTCCGAAAGCCAGGCGCGAAGCGCTCGATCTGTGCGGTCACATACTCTGTCGCGTCACCCGAATACCCCTGCGGCACATGGGCATAAGCCCACAGCGGCTTGAGCCTCCCCGACGCTCGGCTCTCGTCGGCGACCCACTGCTGCCCGACGAGAGTAAAGGGTCGACGAGGCATCCGTCCCGCGGCGACGTCGGCTTCGGCCTTCGCGATCTCCGACGCCTCGCCGCCGAGGTGCACCGTGCCCGCACGAGCGCAGTCGCGCGCCGTCCACCCGACCTCGTCGTCGATCACATAGTCGACCTTGAACGCCGCCGGGCCGCGTCGCCAGCGCCGATATGACCGTGCGATGCGGCTGGGCTGGCGCGCACCGAGGATGTCGGCTGCAGCGCGCGGGGTGACGTCGAGGATCACGATGTCGGCGGGGATCTGCGCGAGGTCGAAGACGGTGTGTCCGGTCTCGATCGTGCCGCCCAGCGAGCGCAGGAGTCCGGCGAGCGCGGTCGTGATCGCCGACGACCCTCCGACAGCCACCGGCCAGCCGCCGTGATGGCCCGCCGCGGTCAGCATGAGTCCGGCGGCCGAGCTTCCCGGAACGTCGAGTCGGGTGAAACCGTGCGCGGACATGCCGGTGAACAGAGCGCCCGCGTGCGGACCGAGGAAGCGGGCAAGGGCCGTCGCAGGCATCAGCGCGGGCAACCCGAAACGGGCCAGCAGCAGCGGGTGATGCGGCAGCGCCAGCATCGGCGAGAGCACGTCGTCTGCGACCTCGGGGAAGTGCGTCGAGACCCTGCCGAGCAGCGCGCGCCACCGGTCGCCCGCCCCGGGGAATCCCGCGTCGGCGAATCCGGCCGCGGTGCGCTCGATGTCGCGGAAGAGAAGCGCCACGGTGCCGTCGTCGCGGGGGTGTGCGCAGTCGATGTCGGGCCACGACCAGCGCAATCCGTACTCGGCGAGAGGCAGGGTGTGCAGATAGGGAGACGACGTCCCCATCGGATGGAACGCGGAGCAATGGTCGACGATGACCTCGGGATACTCGTCGTCGAATGGACCCGACCGCGTGCCGCCGCCGATTGTGTCGGCACCCTCGAGGACCGTGACGTCGAGACCCGCCTGCGCGAGTCGGACCGCTGCCGACAACCCGTTCGGGCCTGCGCCGACGACAACCGCGGTCAACACGTCGGGAGCACCGCTAGGTGACCCGGAAGATGACGGTGCGCTGCACCACGAAGTTGATGACCGTGGCCGTGCCCTGTGCGATCACATACGCGATGAGGCTGTTGAGGAACGTGTGCTCCCACACGTGGGCCAGCCAGGTGTAGATGCCGACGTTGACGAAGAACGTGCAGCAGTAGAGCAGCGCGACGGCGATGAAGCGAGCCGTACTCGGCGACGCACGGAACGTCCAGCGCCGGTTGATGATGTACGCGCAGGTGGTACCGCAGATGAAGCCGATGGCCTTCGACACCACTGGCGGCAACCCAACACCGAACTGCAGGATCGTGGTGAGTCCGAAGTCGAGGATGCCGGAGATCACGCCGCTGATGACGAACCGAAGGATCTGCGTCTTCAGCGGAACGTCGGTCGAGGCCTCCGCATCGTCGACCGGGAGTTCGATCGGCGTCGGCGCGTGGCGCGTCGTGAAGTCTTCGTGCCGCGACTTGTGGTCGTGCCCGTCGTCGGAGGTTGCGTCTTGCACCCTGCCACCCTAGACGGTGCCGGGCGGCCGCTGTTTCAGAACTCCTCTTCGACGTCGGAGTCGCGGGCCGCCTTCTCACCACGGTCGAGCGTTGCGAGTTCTGCCAGGTCGGCGGCGTCGAACGAGAAATCGAAGAGGTCAGCGTTCTCGAGTTGCCGCCCGCGATGCGACGACTTGGGCACCACCGAGATGCCCTGCTGCACCGACCAGCGCAACGCGATCTGCGTCGGCGACTTGCCGTACTTGCGCGCGAGCCTGATGATCACGGCGTCGCCGAGCATGCCTTCCTTGCGGCCGGTCGGATGCCACGCCTGCGCGACGATCCCACGCTCGGACATGAACTCGCGCAACCCATCTCGCGCGAGCGCAGGCGAACACTGGATCTGGTTGACCTGCGGCCAGACGCCGGTTTCGTCGTAGAGCATCTGCAGTTGATGTGCCTTGAAGTTCGACACCCCCGGCACGGTGATGAAACCCTCGTCGGCGAGGGTCAGCAGCGCCTTCCAGGAGTCGACGGTTCGACCGAGGCTCGGGCATGGCCAATGAATCAGATAGATGTCGATGTGCGCGACGCCGAGCCGTCGAGCGCTTTCCTTGGCCGCGTTGATCGCCTCGTCGAATCCCTGGTCGCCACCGCCGAGCTTGGTCTGCACGGCGACCTCGTCGCGAGCGATGCCCGATTCGCGCAGCCCCATCCCGACGCTGAGTTCGTTGGAGTATCTCGACGCGGTGTCGAGCAGGCGATATCCGGACCGGAGCGCGTCCGACACGGCGTCGACGCAGGGCATGCCGAGCATGTCGTAGGTTCCGAGGCCGACGAGAGGTAACCGGAATCCTGACGAGAGTTCGACCGAGGGGATGTCCACGTCCACAAGGATATGGTCGCGACAACCGATCGTGCCCGGTGAACCGATCTCGTCGTTGACGCATCGTGACCATGCCGTCATCGAAGTGCTCCACGCGACACCGCGCAGCGACCGGTCGGGCACCTCGACCCTCGACAACTCGTCACGACGGTGGTCATGCTCGATACATGGAATGCTTCGACGACATCATCATCGGCGCGGGTCACAACGGTCTGACGGCCGCGGCGTACCTCGCGCGTGCGGGTCGTCGAGTGCTGGTGCTGGAGCGCGCAGATCACGTCGGCGGTGCCACCGTCTCCGCGACACCGTTTCCCGGTGTGCCCGCACATCTTTCGCGCTACTCGTATCTGGTGTCGCTGCTGCCGCGCGAGATCATCACCGACCTCGACCTGGACATCTCATTGATTCGACGCCGCTATTCGTCGTACACGCCGTTGCCCACCGACCCCACTCGCGGACTGCTCGTCGACAACGCAGATGAGTCGGCCACCGCCGAATCATTTCGACGCATCACCGGCGACGACACTGAGTTCGCTTCGTGGCGATGGTTCTACGGCCGCATGGGTGAAATCGCACGTCGCGTCTTCCCGACGCTGATCGAGCCGCTGCGCAGCCGCGACGAGCTGCGCGATCGGGTGACCGGTGCGTCGAGCTCCGCCGACCTCGACACGTCGCTCGCCGAGATCTGGGAGCTGCTCACCGAACGTCCACTGGGTGAACTCATCGAGCGCTATTTTGCCGATGACCTGGTGCGCGGCGTCGTCGCCACCGACGCGCTGATCGGCACCTTTGCCGATCTCCACGACGCCCGACTGCGCCAGAACATCTGCTTCCTCTACCACCTGATCGGTGGTGGCACCGGCGACTGGGACGTCCCGGTCGGCGGCATGGGCGCCGTATCGGGCGCACTCTACGAGGCCGCCGTCGCCGCGGGCGCCCGGATAGTGACCGGCGCGCGGATCACGGGCATCGACCCGGCCGACGGCACGGTCGAGTACGTCTACTCCCCTCTGGTCGAGCCGGCCGCGAGCGCAGCGAGCAGCCGAGTCGAGACCACCCTCCGCGCGTCGATGCTCTACGTCGCGTGTGCGCCGCAGTCGATCAACGACTGCCTCGACGTTCCGCTCGACGTCGAATCCGACACCGCCGGAGCGCAATTGAAGATCAACCTGCTGCTCGATCGGCTGCCGGCGCTACGTGATGGATCGGTGCTTCCCGACGCGGCGTTCTCCGGGACGTTCCACATCAACGAGTCGTACGGCCAACTGCATGCGGCGTGGCAGCAGGCGAGCATCGACAAGGTCCCGAGCGTCCCGCCGTGTGAAATCTACTGTCACACACTGTCCGACAGATCAATCCTCGGACCAGAGCTCGCCGGATGCCACACGCTGACATTGTTCGGACTCCAGATGCCTCCGGCGGTCTTCGACGCACCGTCGGCAACCGGCAGGGCCGTCGAAGCCACCCTGAGCTCTCTGAATTCTGTTCTCGCAGAACCCATTCAGTCGGTGGTCTGCACCGACGCCCACGGCAATCCGTGTATCGAGGCCAAGACGCCGCAGGATCTCGAGGCCGCACTCGGGCTACCCGGCGGCAACATCTTCCACCGGAGCCTGCAGTGGCCGTGGGCGCAGGACCAGCACACCGTCGGGCAATGGGGCGTCGAGACGCGGCACCCCCGCGTACTGCTCGCCGGTGCGGCGGCGCGTCGAGGCGGTGGTGTCAGTGGCATACCCGGGCACAACGCGGCGGCGTTGGTGCTCGAAGGCTGACAAGCTGCGCCAGACGTATCTGCCGTCGCGGTAAGATCGCTAACGATGTCTACTGAAGAGCTCCTGCCGATCACCACGCGCACGCTGGCCGGATGGTCACGTACCACCCCGATCACCGGGCATGTCCTGTCGACGCCGTACCCCGAGGTCATCGCCGATGCGGTGGCTCGGGTTGCCGACGACAACGCCGACAAACCGGACTACCTCAAGCGTGGGGTCATCGCCCGCGGACTCGGCCGCTCGTACAACGAGTCGGCGCAGAATTCCGGTGGCCTGACCGTCGACATGACACCACTGACCAGGATCTATTCGCTCGACGAAGAGACCGGCATCGTCGACGTCGACGCAGGCCTCTCGATCGATCATCTGATGAAGGTGGTCGTGCCGCGCGGCTTCTGGGTGCCGGTGATGCCCGGCACGAGGCAGGTGACCATCGGTGGCGCCATCGCGCACGACATCCACGGCAAGAACCACCACGCGACTGGCGCGTTCGGCGATCACGTCACCGAGATGCAACTCCTTGTTGCCGACGGCCGCATTCTCACCCTGACTCCCGACGGCTCGCCCGACGACCCCGACGGCTCGCTGTTCTGGTGCACGGTGGCGGGCATCGGTCTGACGGGCATCGTGCTGCGGGTGAAGATCAAGCTCAAGCGCACCGAGACGGCCTACTTCAAGGCCGACACCTTCACCACCAACAACCTCGACGAGACCATCGCGCTGCACCTCGAGGACAAGTACGAGGACGGCTACGAGTACGCGTCCGGCTGGTTCGACACGATGAGCGCCGCCCCGAAGCTCGGTCGCGGTTCGTTCAGCCGCGGCAATCTGGCAACGTTCGACGAACTGCCGGACAAGCTCAAGAAGGATCCGCTCAAGTTCAACCCGAAGCCGCTGATCACGCTGCCGAACATCTTCCCGCGTGGACTGGACAACAAATTCGACTTCGGGCTCATCGGCGAGCTCTACTACCGGGCCGGATCGAACAAGCGCGACGTCATCGAGAGTCTGCCGCAGTTCTATCACCCGCTCGATCTGATCGGGAACTGGAACAACGCCTACGGACGCCCCGTCGCGTACGGCAAGGGTGGTGGATTCACGCAGTACCAGTTCATCGTGCCCAAGGGCAACGAGGACGAATTCAAGAAGATCATCACCGACATCCAGGCGTCGGGTCACATCAGCTTCCTCAACGTGATCAAGCTGTTCGGCAAGGGCAATCCCAAAGCGCCGCTGTCGTTCCCGTTCGAGGGCTGGAACGTCTGCCTCGACTTCCCGCTGCGTGCAGGGCTCGCGGAGTTTCTCAACGACATGGATCGTCGGGTCATGGAGATCGGAGGAAGGCTGTACACCGCAAAGGATTCACGGACGTCTGCCGAGCACTTCCACAAGATGTACCCGGAGATCGACAAGTGGATCGCCAAGCGTCGCGAGATCGACCCGACCGGCGTGTTCTTGTCCGACATGGGCCGTCGACTTGAACTCAACTGACGTGAACTCGGCTCGCTTGTACTGAATTGCGTTGCGGCCGAATCCGGTTGCCCGTTCAGACCACCAACTACTTCCCAACACCGAGGAGACACCAACCAATGTTCAACGCCGTCGATTCGCCGCAGTCGATCCTGATCCTCGGTGGCAGTTCCGAGATCGGACTCGCCATTGCCAGCGCGTTCCTCGTTCGTGGACCCGCCCGGGTGATCCTCGCCGTCGTGCCCGGCGATCCCACGGCCGATGCCGCAGCCGACACCATGCGCAAGGCAGGTGCAACGTCGGTCGAGCTCATCGACTACGACGCGACGAAGCCCGAGACGCACCCCGAGACCATCGAGAAGGCTTTTGCCGGAGGCGATGTCGACCTCGCTATCGTCGCTGCCGGTGTGCAGTTCGACGACGAAGAGGTCTGGCAGGACCAGCGCAAGGCCGTCACCGAGGTGACCATCAACTACACCGCCGCGGTGAGTGTTGGTGTGCTGCTCGGCGACAAGATGAAGCACCAGGGTCGGGCACAGATCGTCGCGATGAGTTCGGTTGCGGGCGAGCGTGTTCGACGCAGCAACTTTGTGTACGGATCGTCGAAGGCAGGTCTCGACGGCTTCTACCTCGGACTCGGCGAGGCGCTGGCCGACGACGGCGTGCACGTCCTCGTCGTGCGTCCCGGCCAGGTGCGGACCCGACTGTCGGCGAACGTCAAGGAAGCTCCGCTCACCGTCAACAAGGACGTCGTCGCGAAGGCCGTCATCAAGGCCGTCGACGACAACAAGGAAATCGTCTGGGTGCCTGGTACTTTCCGGTTCATCATGACCGTGCTGCGCCACATCCCGCGCAAGGTCTTCCGCAAGCTGCGGGTCTAGGCTTACCGAAAGCCACGCTCGCGAGACTCAGGGGCGAGACTTCATCTGTCCGATGCGGATTCGATTGCCGAACGGGTCGCGGATACCGAAATCGATGCCGTAGTCACGATCGGTCGGTTCATCGGTGAAGTCGACGCCCTTGGCCCGAAGTGCGTCTGCGGTCGCATAGGCATCATCGGTTGACATCGAAAACCAGCCACCGCCAGCACCTTTCGTCAATAGGTCGCGGACCTGGGCTGCGGTCTCTGGGCTCAACGACGGTGGCCCGGGGATCTCCAACATGAGTTGGCGGTCGGGGTCGGACGGCAGATTGATGGTGAGCCATCGCATGAAACCCATGTCGACGTCGGAGTGGACCTCGAAGCCGAGGTTGCCGACGTAGAAGTCAAGGGCTTCATCGTGGTCGAGTACGTAAATCTGGGACAGGATGATCGCGTTGGGCATGGCGGGAACGCTACCTGCGCTGCCCCGGTCTCACTTGTCCAAAACTGCTCTCTTGGCGACAAATGCTCCTGCCGGCCTTCGTAGCGCCTTGACCGCGCAGATCGGCGCACCGTGGTCCCCGCCGTGACGGCGATGTGCGGTGGGTGTCTCGCTCATGATCTGCCCGAAGGTCCTGGTGAAGGTCGCGAAACTGCTGAACCCGACTGCGGTGCTGATGTCACTGATCGACAGCTGCGTCTCGCGCAGCATTGACGACGCTCGCTCGATCCGTCGTCGTTGGAGGTAGCGGTGCGGCGTTTCGCCGAAGGTTGCCTTGAACACGCGGCTGAAGTGCGACTCCGACACGTGCGCAATCGCCGCCAGCGCAGCGAGGTCCAGGGGTTCACCGAACCGGCAATCCATCGCATCACGCGCGCGCAGCATTCGCCGATTCGTGTCCTCGGTGTGGTTCATCCGCGCGCGTGCCTGCCGCGCATCACCAGTCATGATCTATCCGGATAGGTTCCGTCGCCCAGGTCCGGATCGGGCAGCGTGTGGTCGGGATCAATCAAAACGACGCGGCGCCCGTCCGCGCGGACACGACGCATGCCCTCCAAGATCATCCGACGCCCGACGTCGGCGAAGTGGCTGACCTGGCTGACGTCGAAAACCACAGTCGGGGTGCCGGTTTCGTCGGCGGCCAAACTGTCGAGGACGTACTCTGCGCCACTGAACTGGATGACTCCCTGCAGTTCGAAGGTCGTCGAATCGTCGGAGGTACGGACGTCGCGCAGCACGGTGGTTCCGTAGGGTTCGGCGTCGACCATGTGCATGTTCATGTCGGCCGACAGCCGACGGAACGCCAACACACCGCGCGTGCTGTTGCCGTGTTCGTCGAGCCGTGGCGAGAAGACGGCGATGCCGCATTGGCCGGGCAGCGTTCCCAGAAGTCCGCCCGCCACACCACTTTTCGCCGGAATACCGACAGTGGTCAGCCACTCCCCCGCGCCGTCGTACATGCCGCAGCCTGCCATCACCGACATCACTTGACGCGCGATGCGTCGACTCATCACCCGCTCGCCGGAGACGGGATGTACGCCGCCGTTGGCAAAGCACGCTCCGATCACGGCAAGATCCTTGGCGGTCACCATGATTGAGCACTGTTGGATGTATCCGTCGACGATGTCGTGCGGCGCGTCGTCGACGATTCCGTAGTTGCGCAGCATGTGCGCGATCGCGAGATTGCGGTCGGCTGAGTCCATTTCGGACGTGTGGAGCGCTTGGTCGATGGCCAGTTCACGTCCGGCAAGTGTGGAGAAGAAGCTGCGCGCCCGCTCCACGCGGGACTCGACGTCGGCATCGTCGTCGACGAGTAGCCCGTGGGTGGTGATCGCGCCGGCGTTGATCATGGGGTTGCGCGGCCGACACGTACCGCTCTCGAGTGAGAGTTCGTTGAAGGCCTCACCGGACGGTTCGACGCCGACCTTCTCCAGCACCGCGTCGAATCCGCGGTCGGCCAGGGCTGCCGCATAGGCGAGCGGCTTGGAGATCGACTGGATGGAGAACTCGACCTCGTCGTCGCCGACGCAGTACGTGCGGCCGTCAACGGTCGTGACCGCGATCGCGAAGAGATCGGGGTTGGCCTCAGCCAGGTCCGGGATGTAGTCGGCGACGGCCCCGCTCTTCTCGGCGTCGAGCGAATCGAGGACCTCGGTCAGATAATCGCGGACGGGTGACTGCATACAGGTAGACGCCTCCTTGCGCTTTGCTGTCCACGGTACCGACGCCTGCGCGCGCGTCCTCGCGGCGCGGCGGGTTCGACGGGGTCGATCCGTATGACAGTGTGGGCGATTTTCGGGGGTAACGTCATACAGCGCCCCCTGTACGAGTGGCTGGTGTCCGTCATCCAGAAGAGCGGTCGTACAACAGATCCCGAAAGAGTCGCAGCCTCATTGTGGGTCGCGCTACACGGGATAGCGGTCCTGTCGTCAACGGGCGCCCTCGAACTGACCATACCGGGATTGAACGTCGTCGAGATGATTCGTCACACCGTCGGAAACACCGGCTGCTAACGCTTTCACCTGGGCGGACAGAATTGTCAGACCTCGAATGTATGTTCTGACTATGGCATCGGAGAACCCCGACGGCACCGGCCCGCTGACACCCGACGAATCACCCGTCGTGCCCGCGGCCAACAGTCATGCGCATACGCCAGCAGTTGACGCACCGACCTCCGACGTCGAGACACAGCTGACACAGCTCGCCGACGACGAACGCCTCTACTCACGTGAACTCATCGAGGTGCTTTTCCACACCAACGCGATCAAGGCGTGCGCCGACTATCGCATGCTGCAAGCCGCAATCCTGCTGTACGAAGAACGCGAGGCCGAATACCTCCAGCGCATCGACGCTGAAATCGGAACCGGCGAGCACGCCGTCCCCGACGGCTGTACCGACCCCGAACAACTCGCCGCGCTCCTGACTCAGAACAACCAGAACCCGCTGGCCCGCTTCGGCCCCGATGGCCTGACCACAGCCATCGCCGAGCTCGGCGCCGCCCTCTGCCTCACACCCGGCCAAGCCAAGAAGATGATCGAGACCGGCGCAGCCCTGCGCTACCGCATACCCCGAACCGCAGAACTGTTGGCAACCGGCCGTATCGACCTACCCCGCTTCCACGAAGTCGTCGCCCGCACCGACAACGTCGACGACGCGCATCTCACCGCCGTCGATACCGCACTCGCCGCAGCAATCAGCGCACGAGAACCCATGTCCATGACCAGGTTTCGCACCATGATCGACGCCACCGTCGAACGCGTCGATCCCGACGGCGCCGCCCGCCGCCGCGACACCGCCACCAGCCGCCGCTACTTCCGCATCCGCCCCCACCGCGACGAGCCCGGTCAGTCCAGAATCGACGGCCAACTCCCCTGCACCGCGGCAGCGATCCTCGACACCCGGCTCGAAGCGATGATCGCCGACACCCACCCCGACGATCCCCGCACCCACGCTCAACAACGCGCCGACGCACTCACCGCCCTCGCTCAGGGCTACCCGACACTCCCCTGCACCTGCCCCGACTGCGCCACCGTGTCCGAGACTCCGTGCAGCGAGACTCCGTGCAGCGACAACGTCGACGACAAGCCGAACCCCTCAGCCACCACCGTCACGAACCCGGTCGCAGCAAATCAGAGCTCCGCCGCCCTCGCGCCGCGGCCGATGTTCCACATCGTGGTCAATCTCTCGACTCTCCTCGGCCACGACAACAACCCCGCGTTCCTCGACGGCCATGGCCTGATCGACGCCGACACCGCCCGCCGGCTACTCGCCGATGCCACCCGGAACTACATCCACCCCAACCGCGTCACCCCCAACAACAAAGCCGCCTACCGCTATCCCATCCCCGAGAAACTGCGAGCCCTGGTCAAGGCAGGCGAACTCTGCTGCACCTTCCCCGGCTGCACCAACAAAGTCGCCAGCGCCGACGTCGACCATGCCAAGCCGTTCAACCATGGCAATCCGAAAGACGGCGGACTCACCGAGCGCGCCAACCTGCGCCCGCTGTGCCGCTTCCACCACCGCCACAAAACCTTCGCCGTCGGCTGGCGCGACCATCAGACGCCCATGGGCCGCGCCATCTTCCGGTCCCCGGGCGGCTACCACTTCGTCGGCAACGCGTACAACGGTCGCGACCTCTTCCCCGACCTCGACGAGCCCGATCGCCTAGACCGACGCATCCCCGGACGGCTCGCCGCCGCTCATAGCGCGCGCATCGGACAACACCGCGCCGACACCCGCGCCTGGCGGCTCGCCAACGACCCCGACACCGGCGACCCGCCCTTCTGACCCACGCCCGCACGAGCGCCAGCCCCCAGACACCGTCTCGGGGGCCACACGCCGTCGCGCCGCGGCGTCCGGCGTCGACCAGTACGGCCCCCTGCTAGAAATAGACGCGTGACGTCAACGCAGAGCCCGACCACCGACGACTCCAGTCCACAGGCTTCTGCGACCCCTCAGCGTCGAGTGAATCGACACGCCCGCACACTGATTGACCTGGTCATCGCGGTGATAGTCGGAGCGGTCGTGGCCTTCGTCGGCCTCAAGGCCATCGACGCGGTGCAGTGGCCCGCGTTCAACTCGTCGAACGTCACCCGGTCGCTCACCACGGCGGGCCAGGTGGTGGCCGTGGCGATCCTGGTGATCGCTGCACTGCTGTACCGCTACGGCAAAGCTCGGTGGCTGGTCACGCTGCTGTCGGCGGCGGGCATCTCCGGTCTGGTCACGGTCACTCTCGGTATGCCGCTCGGTGCGACGCGCCTCTACCTCTTCGGACTCTCCGCCGACCAGCAGTTCCGCACCGAATACCTCACCCGGCTGACCAGCAGTCCGCACCTGGCGGACATGACCTATCTGCACCTGGCTCCCTACTATCCGGCGGGATGGTTCTGGGGCGGCGGCCGCTATGCGTCGTTGATGGGTCTGCCCGGCTGGGAGGCGTTCAAACCGTGGGCAATCCTCTCTATGGCGGTCGCCGCGGCGATCGGAGTGGTGCTCTGGGCCCGCATGGTGCGCGCCGACCGCGGCATCGCGACAGCGCTCGCCGTCACCGTCGTGACGCTGATGTACGCGGGTCCCGAACCGTACGCGGCGGTGCTGATCATGATCGGCGTCCCGATGCTGATCCCTATGCTCTACGGTCTGCGCGGTCGTTCCCGTCACGTCGACGGTCCGACGGCCTCACTCCGCTCCGGCACGAGTTGGGCAGCGGTGGTGGCAACCGGCCTCTTCCTCGGTCTGAGCGCAACCTTCTACACGCTCTACACGGGACTGTTCGCGGGCGTCGCGATCCTGATGGCGTTGGCGCTCATCGTTCACGGCTGGGTCAACGCCTCCAACAAGGCGCTACCCCGCGAAGAAGTGTCGAAAACCCGACGCGGCGTCGTCCTGGCTGTGCTCGGGCGGCTGGTGGTGATGGGTGTCATCGCCGGGCTCATCGCATTGACCGTGTGGGCTCCCTACCTGCTCGCCCGATTGCGCAGTGAGCCGGCGAGCGGCGGCACCGCCGAACACTATCTGCCAGAACGCGGTTCGTTTTTGCCGTGGCCGATGTTCCACCTCAGCCTGGTCGGCGCGATCACCTTCATCGGCCTCGTCTGGATTCTGCTCCGATTCCGCCAACGCACCATCGCCGCGGCACTGGGCATCACGGTCGTCGGCATCTACCTGATGAGCCTGCTCTCGATGCTGGCAACTGCTGCCGGTACGACGCTGCTCGGCTTCCGACTCGAACCGATCCTCGTCGCGGTGCTCGCGGCGGCGGGAGTGTTCGGCGTCGTCGAGCTTGCCCACTGGGCCGTCGGCAGATTCGGTGACGTGCGCGTCGTGGTCGGGGTACTCGCAGCTCTCGCGGCAATCGCTGTGGCACAGAGCATTCCGGCCTATCTCTCCAACGAGATCACGACCGCCTACACCGACACCGACGGCTACGGAGACCGTGCCGACAAGCGTCCGCCCGGGGCCGAGTCGTACTACCCGCAGATCGACCAGCTCATCGGCGAGAAGACCTTACGCCCGGCGACCGACAACGTCGTGCTCACAGCCGACTACGGATTCCTCTCCGTCTACCCGTACTGGGGCTTCCAGGGACTCACCTCGCACTACGCAAACCCGTTGGCGGAGTTCGACAAACGAGCCGCCGCCATCGAAACCTGGTCCAAGGCATCGTCGGCCGACGACCTCGTCCGCCAACTCGACGCCGCGCCGTGGACTCCGCCGAACGTGTTCTTGTTCCGCTACTCCGCGGACGGCTACGCACTACGCCTCGCCGCAGACGTCTACCCGAACGATCCAAACGTCAAGCGCTACACGGTGACATTTGACCCGAACCTCTTCAACGACCCACGTTTCGAGGTCACCGACGTCGGACCTTTCGTTCTGGTGGTGCGCAAGTGAGCGCCTTCGAGATCACCGAGGTCGACGCCACGTCGTCGACGGCGTATCTGGTGCACACACCCGCGGTGAATTGGGTTCTGCTGCGCGATGATTCGGGCATCACACTGATCGACGGCGGATATCCGGGCAACGCCGACGACGTGGTGGCCTCGATCGAGTCGATCGGCGCACACCCCACCGACATCAGAGCCGCACTGCTCACCCACGCTCACGTCGACCACATCGGAGGGCTGGCGAAGCTGGTGGACCGCTTCGGATTCCCGGTCTTGGTCGACCCCGCCGAAGTGCCACACGCACACCGCGACCTCCTGCAGCAGGCGGGCCCACTCGACATCGCCGCGGTCGCGTGGCAGCCACGCGCGTGGCGCTGGCTGGCGATGGTCACACCTCTCGGCGTACTCAGCCGGGCCGGAATCGCCACCGCACAACCCTTTTCGACCGACGGCACCCTCGACCTCCCCGGGCGACCACAGCCGGTGGTTGCTCACGGCCACACCGACGGACACAGCGCCTTCCTCGTCGCCGACGGCGCGGTACTCGTCTCGGGCGACGCCCTGATCAGCGGCCATCCGCTCTCCGGACACGAAGGGCCGCAGCTACTTCCGCGCTTCTTCAACCACGACGACGCCGCGACCCGACGCAGCGTCGAATCGTTCACCGACCTCGAGGCGACAGTGCTCTTCCCGGGACACGGACCTCGCCTCGACGGCCCCGTCGCCGAGCTGGCCCGAGAAGCCCTGGCTCGATAACCCCGGCACGATCAACTGGGGGCGAAAAACCCCCGGCGCGCTGAGCAATCCGTCAGGAGCGGTCGATCGTCCCGTGGCCGCGTTGGCGTCGTACACCCGACAGCAGCGTCGCGGACTCTTGCGCGCCGTCGGTCTCGGACAGCGAACGCCCATGAGCGGCAAGCACGTCGCGCGTCTTTGACAGCTCGCAGTTCCACCCGGCAGCGTCGAGATGCTGCGCGACGTCTACATCGCTGCGCCACAACTTCCGCACCTCCGCAAACGGGTCAGCAGAATCGTCGACAACCGACGACGCCGCGCGGCGCACGGTCGCCCCGATCCGTGAGCCGGACTCGGATGCCGCGGTAATGCCCTCGATGACACGTAGGCCGAGTTCGTCGGGCAGATACACGAACAGCCCCTCGGCGAGCCACGCCGACGATAGGTCTGCCCGAAAGCCCTTGCCCTGCAGGGCGCGCAGCCAGTCATCGGCCAGATCGGAAGCCACCACACGACGGTCGACGGTCGGCGCAAGACCCGACTGTGCGACGAGATTCTCCTTGACCTCGACCACGGACGGCCTATCGAGCTCGAAAAGCTTTGCTCCCGAACCGAATCGAGCCGAAATCCCCGACCGTCCAGCCCCGAACCGAGGATCACGAACTGCGTGATGCCGTCGCCGACGGCATCGGCGAACACCTCGTCGAGGAACACCGTGCGCGCGACGATCCAGTCGTACATCGCTCGGATCTTGTCCGAACCGCCTCCATCGGCACCGTCGCGTCCACCGAATTCGGAGCCGCGGGGCCGGATTCGTGCGATCGCCTCGGCCAGTGGGTCGTCGAACAATGCGTCGTCCCTCGACGACTCGACAGCTCGCGCCCACGCGACACCCAGCGCCGTCCGTCCGAGATCGTCGAGATCGGCCATCAGCCCAGGACCTCCACGAGGCGTCGAATCGCGAACTCATAGCCGCGGATGCCGTAGCCGATGATCACTCCCGAGGCGAGCGGCGACACGAACGAGTGGTGACGGAACTCCTCACGCTTGTGCACATTGCTGATGTGCACCTCCATGATCGGAACGTCGGGGATCACGAGCGCGTCGGCCAGCGCGACCGACGTATGCGTCCACGCGGCCGGGTTGATGACGATTCCGCTGATATTGCCGCGCGCCTCGTGCAGCCAGTCGATCATCTCGCCCTCGTGGTTGGTCTGCGCCGCTCGCAGGCCGTAACCGAGTTCACCGGCGGTGCGTTCGGCGAGTTCGACGACGTCGGCGAGCGTCGCCGAGCCGTACACCTCGGGCTGTCGAATCCCGAGCGTGTTCAGGTTGGGCCCATTCAACAGCAGGATCGGCAGCGGTTCGGTTCCCGTGGCGTCGGTCGACATGGTTCCAAGCCTATCCACCGGCACCGGCCACACGTCCATACTCTCCACCGCCGACACCCACGAAACCGCCACACCCACGAGACCGCCAGACCCACGAGCGCGTCAGACGCACGAGTGACCGAGAGTTCGCGACGTCGCACGCGGCCGTTAGGATCACTGCTTGTGCAATCGCAGACCGTGAGACGAGCGAAACTCATCGCGATCGTCACCGGCCTGCTCGGAGTATTCCTCGCGCTCGCCACACCGCTGATGCCGGTCAAGCAGACCACGGCGGAGATCAACTGGCCCTCCACCGGCAGCGTCGAATCCAGCGAGATCGGATCGGTCTCGGCACCACTCATCTCGTACGTCCCGATCGACCTCGACGTCTCGGTTCCGTGTTCGGCAGCCGAACGGCTCGGCGCCGACGATTCGGTCTTGCTGTCGACGACCCCCAAGCAGGCAGCGAAGTCGGCTGAGCGCGGGCTGTTCATCCGCCGCACCGGGAACCCCGCCGATCCGCCGGACAAGCAGAGCATCGAAGTCGTCGTCCGCAACGTGCCGCTGGTGTCGGCCACGCTGGCCGACATGCGTTCGCAGGGATGCCGTGACATCGTCGTCCACGCCGACTCCGACGCCGTGACCGCCGAGTTCGTCGGGATGACGGCCCCCGCCGGCCAGTCCGACTCCGGCAGTACCTCGCTGATGGGGACCACCAAGGGCCGCGAATCGCAGAGCTACAGCTCCGACCAGCGCCCACAGGTCACCGGACTCTTCACCGACCTGTCCGGAGCGGCGTCGGAACTGCCCGGCCTGCGCGCACACGTGACCATCGACTCGCGCTATTCGACGGCCCCGACGATCCTCAAATGGCTCGTACTCATCGTCGGTATCGTGTGCACCCTGCTGTCGCTGTCGGCGCTTGCCGTTCTCGATTCGACGGACGGGCGCAAGCATCGTCGAATCTTCCCCGCGAAGTGGTGGCGACTCAACGCCCGCGACTACGTGGTGATCGGCGCCCTGATCATCTGGCATTTCATCGGACCCAACACGTCCGACGACGGCTACCTGCTGACGATGTCGCGGGTCGCACAGAACAGTGAGTACACCGCCAACTACTTCCGTTGGTTCGGTGCACCGGAGGCGCCATTCGGCTGGTATTACGAGGTCTTCGGCCTGATGAGCCATATCTCGCTCGCCAGCCCGTGGGTGCGCATACCGGCCCTGCTGTGCGGCATCGCGTCGTGGTTGATCGTCAGCCACGAGGTGCTGCCACGACTCGGCCGCGCCGCGATCAGCCGACCCGTCGTCGGCTGGACGGCAGCCTTCGTCTTCCTCGCATCGTGGTTCCCGTTCGACAACGGCCTGCGACCGGAACCGATCATCGCGCTCGGCGCGCTGCTGACCTGGTGTTCGGTCGAGCGCGCCATCGCGACCGGGCGCATCCTCCCCGCCGCGATCGCGTGTCTGATCGGCGCGTTCAGTCTCGCCGCCGGCCCGACGGGTCTGCTCGCGGTCGCAGCGCTCATCGCGGGAGCGAGACCGATCATCTTGGCCCTGATCAAACGTGCGCGCGCGATCGGCGGTGGATTCTGGTCGTACGCAGCGCTGCTCGCACCGGTTCTCGCCTCCGGGACGTTCGTCATCTTCGTGGTCTTCTCCAATCTGACGCTGCGTGCGTTCTCCGACTCGTCGAAGATGAAGACCGCATTGGGGCCGTCGGCACACTGGTACAACGAGATCGATCGGTACTCGTCACTGTTCGCGTTCTCGGCCGATGGTTCGATCGCCCGACGCTTCGCCGTCCTCGCGATGATCCTGGGCATGGTGGTCTCGGCAGCGGTGCTCATCCGCAAGTCGCGCATCCCCGGAACGGCCGTCGGCCCTGCTCGACGCATCGTCGGCATCACATTCGCGTCGCTGGTGTTCCTGATGTTCACGCCGACCAAATGGACGCACCACTTCGGCGTGTTCGCCGGACTCGCCGCGGCATTGGCTGCCATCGCCGCCATCGCCGCGAGCAACAAGGCCATGCATTCACGGCGCAACCGCACCCTGTTCGCAGCACTCGTGCTGTTCATCGCGGGCTTGGCGTTCACGGCACCCAACTCGTACTACTACGCGTCGGCGTGGGGTATGCCGTGGGGCGTCGGCCAGGTCAGCTTGGGATTCTCGGTGAGCAATGCACTGCTCTACCTCTCGCTGCTGCTGTTGCTGCTCGCACTGTGGTTCCACTTCCGCGAGCCGTTCACCGGAACCGACCCCCGAGATACGACGCCCCAAGACACCACGCCCCAAGACACGACGCCCGGAGGGACCGAGACCGGACGACGCTGGTACCGCAGGGCGATCGATTCCGTCGCGGGCGCACCGCTGGCGTACGTGGCAGCCGCCGTGGTGATCTTCGAACTCGTCACGGCAGGATTCGCAGCGGTCAACCAGTCGTCGTCGTTCTCGGTTCCACGCTCGAACATCGAGGCCCTCGCGGGCAAACAGTGCGGCATGGCCGACAAGGTGTGGGTGGAACGCAACCCCAACGACCACATGCTCTCGCCCGTCGACCCGACCCTGACCGATCCCCTCGCGGGTCCATCGACCGTCCAACCCGACGCATCCCGGCCTGCGACAACCGGATTCACGTCGAACAGCGTTCCCGAGGACCTCACCACTCAGGCGAGCGCGGGCTCGCTCGGCGTGCTCGCGGGCAACGCGACGTCGACCAACGACGTCCTCACCGCCAACAGTGGCGGAACCGGCGGTGGAGAGCTCTCGACGGCCGGCGTCAACGGCAGCCACGCACGTCTGCCGTTCATGCTCGACCCGGCACGCACACCAGTCGAGGGCAGTTATTCGACGACCGATCAGGTTCCCGCCCGCCTCACCTCGGGCTGGTACGCCCTGCCCGCCGACTACAAGAAGCAGCCGCTGCTGACCTTCTCGGTCGCCGGGCGCTACGACAACCCGAACCTCCTGCTGGAGTACACGACCGACCCCGTCGGGTCGTCGACCCGCGACGCCGACCTCAAGCCGACCGGCGAGACCGAGATGATCGACCCGGGACCGCAACCGTCGTGGCGCAACGTCCGCATCACCACGTCGTCGCTTCCCGACAACCTCACCGCGGTGCGGATCGTCGCCAACGACGACAATCTCTCGGCCGATCGGTTCATCGTGGTGACCCCACCGCGACTGCCTCACATGGAGACGCTGCAAGAGGTCGTCGGCAGTGAGGACCCGGTTCACGTCGACTGGACGTCGGGGCTGGTCTTCCCGTGCCAGCGGCCGTTCACCCACCACTACGGCGTCGCGGAGATCCCGAAGTGGCGTATCAGGCCCGGCGCCGACCTCGCCGCAGCCGTCTCGGCGTGGCAGGACTCCTACGGTGGCGGTCCGCTGGGGTGGCTCGAGGTGTCGCAGCAGCCCGAGACCCTCGCGACCTATCTGCAGGGTGACATCGGCCGCGACTGGGGCGCCCTCGAGCGCTACCAGCCCTACGGAGACGTGACGACCCGCGCACCCATCACCACGGGCACCGCAACGCGCAGCGGATTGTGGAGCCCCGCACCGATCAGGCACTGACCCACAACCCCTGATCGCGGCACCGGACGGGCGGTGCGACGTGATCGCCTAACATCAGTGACCGTGCCTGCGACAGCCCCGCCAGCCGAGTCCGATGCTTCGCCACCGGCCGAGAAGTCGACGATCGGCTCGCGTCGCACCGTCGGGCTGGTCGCCACGGTCTCCGGCCTCCTCGGCGCTGTGCTGTGTCTGCTGATCGGATTCCTGCCCGTACACAGCACCGACGCATCGTTCTCCTGGCCGCAGGGTCAACAACTCGCGTCGACGACGTCGTCGGTCACCGCGCCGCTGATCGCGCAGACCTCGCAATCGCTGGACGTCCGCATCCCGTGCCGCGTGCTCGCCGACGCACCCGCGGGCAAGTCGACGCTCATCATGTCGACGATGGCAGTCTCCGCGCAGGACTCCAAGGCCTCCGCCCTCTACGTGACCGCGGGCGACACCGTGACCGCGACCTTCCGCAACTCCGTCGCGGCGTCGGCGCCGAGAGCCGATCTGGGGCGCTGTAGCGAACTGCACGTCTGGTCGTCGCCGGGCGGTCCCGGCGCGCAGGTCGTCGGCCTCGGTGCTGCCACAACCCTCGAGCCCGACAAGCGCCCGCAGATCGACGGCGTGTTCAGCGACCTGACGCCCGACCAGGCACGGGCAGCCGCTGATGCGGGGATGCGCGTCGACATCCGCATCGACAATCGCTACGAGAGCTCGCCGACGACGCTCAAGCTCGTCCTCATGGTTCTGGCAGTGCTCGCGGTGATCGTCTCGCTGGTCGCACTCTTCCTGCTCGACCGGATGAGCGACGACGTGCGGCACCGACCCCGACGCCGCACCGGATGGCTGCGCCTCCTGCGTCCCCGCACCACCGACCTGACGGTCACCGCCGTGCTGGTGATCTGGTTGTTCCTCGGCGCAGGCAGCCCCGACGACGGGTACATCCTGAACATGGGGCGCACGGCGTCGTCGTTCGGTTATCTCGCCAACTACTACCGCTGGTACGGCATCCCCGAAGCTCCATTCGACTGGTACTACTCGTTCCTGGCCCACTGGTCGTCGATCTCGCCGTCGATCCTGTGGATGCACATCCCCGCACTGATCGCGGGACTCGCCTCGTGGTTCGTGCTGAGTCGAATCCTGTTGCCACGGCTGGGTTCTGCTGTTCGACGTAGCGGCTGGGCGCAATGGTCTGCCGCCCTCGTCTTCACCGTGTTCTGGCTGCCGTTCTGCTCCGGTCTGCGTCCCGAGGGAATCATCGTGCTGGGCTCGCTGCTCACGTGGTGGGCGGCAGAACACGCGCTCGCGACCCGCAAACTGTTTCCCGGAGCCATCGCGGCGGGCCTCGCGGCATTCACGCTTGCCCTTGCGCCACAGGGCATCATCGGCGTCGCGATCCTGATTGCCTCGTCCCGCGCACTGCTGCACGTACTGCTCGTGCGCAGGCGCTCCGACGGGCTGCTCCCCCTACTCGCACCCACCATCGCCGCCGGACTTCTCGTGTTGGTCGTCGTGTTCCGCGACCAGACGATCGCCACGGTGGTCGAGGCGATCCGCGTCCGCTACGTCGTCGGACCCGTCATCGGTTGGTATCAGGAGTATCTGCGCTACTACTTCATCTCGGTCGTCACCGACGACGGAGCGCTCACCCGCCGTGTGCCAGTGCTGCTATTGCTGACAGGGATGGTCGTCACGGTCGCAGTGATGTTGCGGCGCGGGCGAATTGCCGGTGTCCACGCCGGCCCGACATGGCGACTCATCGGTGCCATCGGTGTGACACTCGTGCTTTTCGCCTTCATCCCGACGAAGTGGACGATCCAGTTCGGTGTGTTCGCAGGACTTGCCGCCGCGATCGCCGCGATCGCGACTCTTGCTGTGGCGCAATCGGCCGCACGCTCTGCGCGCAATCTGACGGTCTTCGTCTCGGGACTGTTCTTCGCACTCGCCGCCGCGATGGCGGGCTACAATGCCTGGCCGTTCGCCTACGAGTACGGCATCTCGTGGTTCGACCGCGCCCCGATCATCGCGGGCAAACCGGTGTCGACGCTGTTCCTGATCCTCGCGGTGATCGCAGCCGGGATTGCCGTGTGGCAGCACCTTCGACTCGATTATGTTGAGAACAAGGGACTTTCACATACGACCGATGGCCCCGGCGAGTCGCGGGCCGATCGTCGACGACCCTTCCTCGCGTCATCGCCCATCGCTCTGATCGCCGGCCTCATGGTGATCGCGGAGCTGCTGGTGTTCGCCAAAGCGGTCGCATCGCGCTATCCCGCGACCACGGTGTTCGCCGAGAACGTGAACACGCTGCGCGGCCACAACTGTGGCATGGCCGACGACGTGCTCGTCGAATCCGATCCCAACACCGGAATGCTTCGACCCGCCGACGGACGGACTGCGACACAGGCACTCTCGGGAGCCACAAGCGGACCGGATGCGGCCGTCGGATTCTCCCCCAACGGAATTCCCGATGATCTGTCGCCGGAGCCGGGCAGTCAGCGCCCCGGCCAGATGAACGTGGCGGCAAGTCCCGCACGACCGTTCACGATCACGGGCGGATTGGGCGCAGGCACCACGGGTGGCCGCGGACCCGAAACCGTCAACGGTTCGACAGTCGCACTCCCCTACGGACTCGATCCTGCGACGACGCCGGTCCTCGGTAGCTACGGCTACGCGGGCGAGGCCCGACTCACCACCGACTGGTACGACCTGCCCGCCGATCGTGCCGCGACCCCGCTGCTCGTTGTCTCGGCCGCGGGTGCGATTTCGACGGTCGATACCTTCGGGGTCACGAACTTCGGGCAGAAACTCGTTGTCCAGTTCGGCACCAGGGGACCCGACGGGTCGTTCACCCAGATCGGACCCGACATCCTCCCGATCGATCCCGGTCCGGTCATCTCCAACCGCCCGTGGCGCAATTTGCGCGTACCCATGAGTGCTGCGCCACCGAGAGCGTCGGCGATGCGAATGTCGCTGTTGGACAACAACCTCGGCCAGTACCAGTTCATCGGGATCACACCGCCACGGGCACCACGCCTACAGACGCTTCAGCAGGTCGTCGGGTCCCAGACTCCCACGCCGATCGACTTCATGGTTGCCGCGCACTTCCCGTGCCAGCAGCCGATGCGGGTGACCAACGGGGTGGCGGAGATCCCACGCTGGCGCATCCTGCCCGACTACCCGTTCGCCAACTCCCAGTCGAAGACCTGGCAGGCGGGAGTCGACGGTGGCCTCCTCGGCATCTCGGAGACAACGACGGCCGCGCAGGCCGTCCCGACCTATCTCAAGGACGATTGGACACGGGAATGGGGTGCGTTGGAACGACTTTCGCCACTGACCCCGGACGCACCGTCAGCACAGCTACAGACGTCACAGACCACCCGCTGGGGTTGGTCACACGATGGTTCGATCAGGGTGGAGCCGCAGTCCGATGACAACTGATCCGACACCACAGACGCCGACCGAGACCACGGAACGCGACGAACCAACCACCGGGGCGCCACGCAACTACCGCCGAGCGCAGATCATCGCTGCCGTCGCGGGCGTGCTCGGTGTCCTTCTCGCGGTTGCCACTCCGCTGCTGCCGGTCACCCAGTCGACAGCGGCGCTGACGTGGCCGCAGGGTGAGGGCGTCGGCAACGTCGCCGCACCGCTCGTCTCGTTCGTTCCCGTCGACATGGATCTGCGGGTTCCGTGCTCACTGGCCCGTGACCTGCCCGCGTCGGGTGGAGTCCTGATGTCGACGACGCCCGCGGGCGGTCAGGACGCCAGCGCACGCGGATTGTTCGTCCGCGCCGACGCGTCGACGATCACCGTCACCGACCGCGACGTCGTCATTCTCTCGACCGAACGCGCAGCCGCTCAGGACAATTCGTCGTGTGCGGTGGTGTTCCACGCCGACGAGCGCGGGGTGAACGCGAAGATCGACGGCACGTCGGCAGGTGCGGGCAGCCTGTTGACGTACTCGACTCCCGACCACGAGATGCGCCCGCAGATCGTCGGGGTCTACACCGATCTTCCCGCCTCGGCATCGCGCGACGGCCTGTCGATGCATGCCACGATCGACACCAGATACGTGAGTTCGCCGACGCCACTGAAACTGGCCGCGATCATCATCGGCATCATCATGACGTTGCTGTCGCTTGTCACCCTCGGCGTGCTCGACTCCCGAGATGGCAGGGGCCACAGGCGATTTTTGCCCGCAGGGTGGTTCACCATCCGCGGCCCCGATCTCGCGGTGCTCGCCATACTCGCGTTCTGGTGGTTGGCGGGGGCCAACACCTCCGACGACGGCTACAACTTCATCGTCGGACGCATCACCGGCGATGCGGGCTACGCCGACAACTACTTCCGCTATTTCGGTGTGCCACAGGACCCCTTCGGCTGGCACTTCCAGGTGATCGCCGCGATGACGCACGTCAGTCTCGCCACACCGTGGATGCGCCTGCCCGCCTTCCTGCTCGGACTTCTCGGCTGGTGGCTGATCTCCCGCGAGGTGATCCCGCGCCTTGGCCGAGCGGTGCGCACCAACACTCCGGCTGTGTGGTCGGCGGCATTCGTCTATCTCGCACTCTGGTTGCCCTACAACAACGGTCTGCGGCCCGAACCGGCAGAAGCGGTCGGCGCACTCCTCACGTGGTGCTGCGTCGAACGTGCCATCGCCACACGCAGATTGCTGCCGTATGCGGTCGCCGTCGCCGTTGCCGCGTTCACCCTTGCGCTGGCTCCCGGTGGTCTGATGGCCGTGGCCGCGC
This sequence comes from Gordonia sp. UBA7860, assembly GCF_002500165.1. Lineage (NCBI taxonomy): Bacteria > Bacillati > Actinomycetota > Actinomycetes > Mycobacteriales > Gordoniaceae > Gordonia > Gordonia sp. UBA7860. The sequence continues at coordinate 66,638 of NZ_DLSO01000144.1, forward strand.
TGCTCGCGGGTGTCCGTCCCATCGTGCGCACCATCGTGTCGCGACGTCGGCGCGACGGACCGCTCCCGATGCTCGCGCCGATTTTCGCGGCCGGAACCCTTGTGCTGTACGAGATCTTCGCCGACCAGCCACTGGCCCCGCTGATCGCGGGCAACAAGGTGGCCACCGACGTCGGCCCGACACTCGAGTGGTGGCAGGAGCCGATTCGCTACTACTACCTCATCCTGCCCACCGCCGACGGCACGCTCGCACGCCGCTACGGCGTGCTGATCATGATCCTGTGCCTTGTCGTCGTACTTCTGCGACTGCTGCGCAAACAGCATCCCAACGGTGTTGCGCACGCACCGATCTGGCGGCTGATCGCGGTCACGCTCGGCACGATGTTCTTCATCGCGTTCACACCGACCAAGTGGACTCATCACTTCGGCGTCTACGCCGGAATCGCAGGCGGACTCGCGGCCGCCGCGGGCGCGATGATGGCGCCGACCATTCTGCGCTCACGCCGCAACCGCGCGTTCTTCGCGGCAGCGGTTCTCGCGGTCACCGGAATCTCGTTCGCGGGCACCAACGGTTGGTGGTTCGTCGGCAGCTATGGCATCCCGTGGTGGGACAGGCAGCCGTCGGTCGGCGGCGTGAGCCTGTGGTGGATCTTCCTGATCGCCGCGGTGCTCACTGCGGCGGCAGGTCTGTGGTTCCACCTTCGCGACGACTACACCGACGAACAGACGCGAACCGGACACTCCGAGCACTGGTACAGCAGGCTGAAGTTCTCTCCGCTGCCGGTCATTTCGATCTTCATGGTCCTGTTCATGGTTGCATCGTTCGCGAAAGCCGCCTACGTGCAACGGGATTCATGGTCGTGGCTGAACTCCAACACACGCGCCCTCACCGGCAATGAGTGCGGCCTTGCCAACGACGTCCTCGTCGAGGCCGATGTCAACGCAGGCATGCTCGCACCCGCTGCCGTCGACGGCCGACCCGCACCGAGTATCTCCGACGCCCTCGCCGGCGCTGGGCAGGGCTCTCCGGCTGTCGGGTTCACCCCGAACGGCGTGGCGAACAAGCTGTCGGTCGACGCCACAGAGGACACGGACTCGTCGGGGTCGTCGGGCGCGGTGAGTTCGGCGCCGACGAACTCTTCACCGACGGGCGCGGGTTCCGACGATCGCGACCAGACAACCGACGCCTCACAGGGCGGCACCGAGGGTGGGCAGGGCGCGCGCGGCGTCAACGGCTCCACCGTGCGGCTGCCCTTCGGACTCAATCCGGCGACCACTCCGGTACTCGGCTCCTACGGCGCGCCGTCGGGAACGGGATCGGTGACAACCGACTGGTATCAGGTGCCGCAACGAAGCGCCGACAAGCCGCTGCTCACGGTCGCCGTCGCGGGCTCGGTCGACGCTGTCGACGGCG
>NZ_DLSO01000097.1:0-28403 GCF_002500165.1 Gordonia sp. UBA7860
GACTTTGCCGTGACCCTGGCAGCCCGACGGACTACGTGAGGCGGTCCGGCGGTTGGGCACGGCTGTCAACGACAACTGAGGGCCGCACCAGAACGCACGTACGCCCATCCCCGAAAATCGTTGCCTTTCAGCATGATTGCGATGTCCCCTGGGACACGGGCCGACACAGAACGAGACCCCTTCGACGCGTCGTCGAAGGGGTCTCGTTCGAGCAGCGGACGTGTCAGCTCAGGAGAACTTCGCCTTCAGCTTTTCGACGCGCTCTTCGTGCTTTTCCTTCTTCTCGGCCTTCTTCTCGTCGTGGAGCTTCTTACGAGCGGCCTCGGCTGCGGCCTCAGCGGCATCCTGTTGAGCCTCGAGCTCGGAGAGAACCTCGTCGAGCGGGCGACGCACGATGGCACCGTCGTACTTGGTCACCAAAGCGTCGAGCGCTGCGGTGTCGGCCTCGTCGGTCTGCGCGAGGATGGCATTGCCGCCGGGGCGAACGGTCTTGCCGAACTCCGTGATCGCGTCGTCGAGGTCGTCGGAACGGCTGGCGTCGACCAGCGCGCCGCCTGCGGCACCGAGGCCAAATCCGAGCAGAACACCAAGGGCCCAACGAGCACGCCGATCAGCATCCCGATCAAGGAGCCACCGACCGTGGCGTCGCCGGACTTCACGTCGCCGCCCTCGGTGATCGTCAGATGACCCGCGTCGTCACGCTGCACGATGGCCGCGGAGACCAGCCCGACCGATGAGCCGGAGTTGGTGATGGTGTTGTACACCTCGTAGGTCGTTGAGTTCTCCGGGAAACTGATCGCTACGACATATTCGGTCATGTCCTGCCTTCCATTTCACAGTTGTACGACTCGTCCCCCCCCACGGACGGAACCGTCGGCCCCGCATTTACACCGAAGCGTGAATCCGTAACGGTGGGGTGTGGATGCCCGACGTCAGAAGTGTGACCGTCCCATCACCACGCGTGATTTTTTCGCACTGGCGGCCGTAAGGTCCTTGCGCATCAACGGTTTGTTCACCTTCTCGGTGAAGGTCTCGATCAGCGGTCCGGTAAAGAATGCGGTAACCACAGTGCCTGCACCGATCGTGCCGTGAAAGATCACTGCGAGCACGACAAAGACCAAGTCTTGACATGTTCGCACTGCCCGATACGGCATTTTCGAGTGGTCGACGATGATCGGCGCAACCGCGTCGTAGGGTGAATTGCCAAGTGCCGAAGTCATATATAGCGATGCGCCGTAACAGAAGAAGGTGATCCCGATAGCGAACATCACCATCTTCTGCCATGCCGCGAGATTGTCGGAAAAGTACGGATCGAGCCACGTGCTGAACCACTGCACGAAGTAGCCGACCAGAACATGTTCATGATCGATCCGATTCCGATGTACTGGCGACCCCACAGCAGCATAGGAATGAAAAGAACTGCGTTGCTGATCAACTGGTAGGTACCGAGGTCGATCCCAAGCGTGTTGCTGATGCCGATGTTCGCCGCGGTGTACGGGTCGACGCCAACCTGGCCGACGCGCAGCACCGCCGATCCCAGAGAGAGGACCGCGATGCCCACCAGAGCCCAGAAGATGCGCCGGACGTAGTAGCCGTCGAGCAGCGTCGAGTCCGACGGGTCGTCGACTCGTCGGATCGGTCAGAGTGTGTGTCGTCCCGACTGTCGTCTGGTCCGGTCATCGCTGAACGTCACCGCCTCGGTCACAGGCCCCCTGACAACAAGTGATACCAAGGGTGCCACCAAAACGACAGCGATCGGGCGATTTCGGGCCTTTGTGCTCTCGCGTCGCGTCGTCGCAACGTGTTTGAGATCTACGTGTGTGAGATCTAGGTCCGTGAGATCTGAGTCTGTGAGATCCACGACCGTTCCAGCGACTACCGAGAACGACTATTCACTTGCCTTGCCGAGCAGCGAGTCGAGCCATCCGGTGCCGTTGAGAATCCCGTCCACAGGCACGCCGCCGGAGAGCACCGTCGGTGTGGCGACCTGTCCCCCTGTGGCCTTGGCCAGTTGATTCTCTGACTCCTCTGCCGCCTTCTCCCCCTCGGCGACCTTGGCCCCATCGGCGATGCATTTCTGCGTCACCGCGTTGGCGCCCTGCTCGGCCGCGACCTTCGCCAGGTCGGAGTTCGACTTATCGGAGTCGCCACCTTCCTTCGGCTGATCTGCGAACAGCGCGGTGTGGAACTTGAAGAAGACCTCTTTATTCTCCCCTGCGCCAACACATTGCAGGGCGCCGGCCGCACGACTCGAGTAGCTGCCTGACGCCGACTGACGATTGAGGAAGTTCAACATGTGGTAGCGAACTCGAAGCCTGCCCGCATCGACGGCGCTCACAATCGCCTTACCCGACTGCTCCTCGAACTGCTTGCACACCGGGCACATGAAGTCCTCGAAGACATCGATCGTCGTCTTCGCGTCGGCAGCTCCGATGATCAACGCGGCGTTGGAGTTGAGGACCTGCTCGTTCGCCGTTCCCCCGTGGTCGCGGTTGCGGTTCCACAGCACGCCGCCGACGACCAGAGCGATCACCACCACAACCGCGATTCCCAGCAACACATACGTCGACGTGCTCGACGTCGAGCGAGGTTGGTGTTTCGACGTCGATGCGGGTGGCTTGCGCCTGTCAGTCACAGATCATCCTTCGTGTGGTCGCCGTGCCCTCCTGCGGAGCGGGTGCGCAACACCGGTCAGCAGCGTGGCACCACGGGCGAGCCTAACGCACCGGTGATCCACCACAGCACCGTCGAGTCATGACAAGCACCATCGAGTCACGACAAGGCGGCGTCGACGACCTCCTGCGCCTGCTCCTGCACCCTCGCGAGGTGCTCGACGCCCTTGAACGATTCGGCATAGATCTTGTACTTGTCTTCGGTACCCGACGGCCGCGCGGCAAACCAGGCGTCAGCGGTGGTGACCTTCACGCCGCCGATCGGCGCATCGTTGCCCGGCGCTTTCGTCATGACCGCGGTGATCGGGTCACCGGCGAGATCGGTGGCAGTGATCTGATCAGCGGAAAGATTCGCAAGCACCGCCTTCTGTTCGCGGGTGGCGGGCGCATCCGTTCTGGCATAAGCGGATTCGCCGTACTCCGCAGCCAGCTCGCGGTAGCGCTCCGACGGCGTCTTGCCGGTAACCGCGAGGATCTCCGACGCCAACAGCGCCATGATGATGCCGTCCTTATCGGTCGACCACGGACCACCGTCGAACGTGAGAAACGACGCGCCTGCGCTCTCTTCGCCGCCGAACGCGATGCTGCCGTCGAGCAGGCCGTCGACGAACCATTTGAACCCCACCGGCACCTCGATGAGCTTCCTGCCGATGCCCGCAACGACCCGGTCGATGAGACTCGAACTCACCAGAGTCTTTCCGACCGCGGCGTCAGGCGACCAGTTCGACCGATGCGTGTACAGGTAGTCGATGGCAACTGCCAGATAGTGATTGGGGTTCATCAGCCCGCCGTCGGGGGTGACGATGCCGTGGCGGTCGGCGTCGGTGTCGTTACCCGTGGCGATGTCGTAGGAATCACGCGACTCGATGAGCGAGGCCATCGCGTCCGGCGACGAACAGTCCATCCGGATCTGACCGTCCGTGTCGAGCGTCATGAACGAAAACGTCGGGTCCACAGTCGGATTCACGACGGTGAGCTTGTCGAGGTTGTACCGGAACCCGATGGCGGCCCAATAGCCGACCGACGCACCACCGAGGGGGTCGGCACCGATGTGAATCCCCGCGTTGCGGATCGCCTCGAGGTCGACGACCGATGCCAGTCCGTCGGTGTAATTCATGACGAACGAATAGTCGTGTACCAGTTCGTCGCGTCGGGCTTTCTCGAACGGAATGCGTTTGACCCCATCGAGTTTCGCCGTAAGCAATTCGTTGGCACGGTTGGCGACCCACGATGTGATCGTCGTATCGGCGGGGCCACCTGTCGGCGGATCGTATTTGAAGCCGCCGTCACGCGGCGGGTTGTGTGATGGAGTGACGACGATGCCGTCTGATTGCACACCGGGATTGGCAGCGTTGAACGTGAGGATCGCGCGACTGACAGCGGGGGTCGGCGTGTAGGTATCGCCTTCGGCGGTATAGACGGTCACCCCGTTGGCCACCAGTACTTCAAGTGCCGACTGCCACGCCGGAACCGACAGTGCGTGTGTATCGAATCCGATGAACAACGGGCCGGTGATACCTGCGCCTGCGCGGTACTCGACGATCGCCTGGGTGATCGCGAGGATGTGCGCTTCGTTGAATGCGGAGTCGAGGCTCGACCCCCTGTGCCCCGAGGTACCGAAGACGACCCGTTGCCCGGGATCGTCCGGATCGGGCACCTTGTCGTAATACGCGCCGACGACGGCGTCGACGTCGATGAGGTCTTCGGGCTGAGCCGGAGTGCCGGCACGTGGGGAAGCCATAGTCCTAGATTGTGCCCGAAACACGGCTCCGCCGTCAGTCCCTTGTTCCACCGGCGTCATGCTGGAGTCGATGACCCCACGACTGAATGTGCTCGTCCTGCCCGGCGGCACCGACAACAGCTACCGCCCGTTCCGAGCGACCCAGGGAACAGCGCTGAGGATGTACCCATTCACCTGGTCGATACGCGCGAGGTTCGGCAGCGCCGTCGACGTACGGCAGGTGCGCTACCGCGTGTACGGGTGGAACGGCGGTCAGGCAAGCCCCCTCCCGTATGCGCGGGCAGCGCTCGATTTGATCACTCGCGACAACCCCGACGTTCCCGTCGTCCTCATCGGACACTCGATGGGCGGGCGCGTGGCGGCGCATCTCGGCGCCGACCCACGGGTCACCGACATACTCGCGCTGGCCCCCTGGTGGCAGCATCGCGATTGGCGCCACATCCGTCGAGGCGTGCGCGTGCGCGCCATCCATGGCGACGCCGACACCCTCACGTCACCACGACGTACCGCCGAAGGCATCGCCGAACTACGCGACGACGGTTACGACGCCACGTTCGTCTCGGTGCCGGGTGGGCGGCACGCGATGCTCGACCATGTCTCACTGTGGCAGCGTTGCGCACTCGACGTCGTCGGTCGCGCACTCGCCGAGGACACCTGATTTTCACCGGCTATCGCAGAAGTCCGTTGCGCGCCACACACCGGGCTTCGCCTACCTCTTCCACGCGGTACGGTGTTGCGCATGCCAAGGGTGGGTAGGCGGAAGACGATGTCGGAGAAGAGAATTCTCGATGCGGCATCGGAAATTCTCGAAACCGGGGAGCACTACGCCGACATCCCTGTCGAACGCATCCTCGAGGTCGCCGAGGTCTCACGATCGACGTTCTATCAGTGGTTTCCTGACAAGACCGCGCTCATTCTGCAGCTCACCACTCCCCTGCTCGCCGAGTTCGTGGCGACGGCAGACAGCTATTGGAAGGAACCGTCGCAGGCACGTCCAGAGGCGCTCGCTGACGTCATCGTCGAACTCTTCGCCTCCGCCCGCCGCTACCGTGTGATCTGGCGTGCGTATCTGGAGACGACGAGCACCGACACCCGCTTCGGCGACAACTTCCGACGAGGCCTGCAGAACTACACGGCCGATATCGCCGAACGAATCCGTACCGAGCAGGCCGCGGGAATCGCGTCCCCCGACATCGAGCCCGATCAGACGGCGCGATTCATCGTGGTGGGCATGCAGGCAGGCTTCTCCGACGTCATGCAACTCGCCGACGACGGCTACGACCGCGCGTTCGCCTCGGCCATGGCTCGATCGTTCTGGCTCACCATGTACGGCGACGGCACCGCACAAGAAAAACTCCCACCTGCGTAAACAGGTGGGAGGTTTTCGTGGAGCTGCCGGGAATTGAACCCGGGTCCTCCGTCGCTTCGGTAGGGCTTCTCCGTGTGCAGTCCGCTATATCTCTACTCGGATCTCTCGGTCACGCGAACAAGCCGAGATGACGATCCCAGTCGCTGTGAGATGTCCCGTTCACTCCCGCGACCGGAGTGGACAGTGAGCTCCCTGAGATGATGCCGGCACCGGGCAAGGGAGCAAAACCCGGGCCAACAGACACGCAGTCGCTGTCAGGCAGCGAGTGCGTAGTCGCGCTGATTCTTATCGGCGCTTAATTGGTTGCCGCGACGCTTAACGGTGGTCTCTGGCCTGCACCGACACGCTTCCCCCACCTCGACGCACGTAGTCGAAACCGATCAGCCCCGAGATGGTTCCACCGGAAACCGGCGGAAGCTCCACTATAACAACCCACGGCACGCGGTTCATTCCCTTTTCTCTTCGGCCCTGATCACTGCCGCGCGCCGTCCATCTCTCAAGCGCCGAGCGCTGGTCCGATCACCCGCCAACTGTCGCGCATCTCGGTGGCGAACAACGACCAGGTGTGCGCACCCTGCTCGAATACACGGTACGTGTGCGGTATCCCCGCCCCATTGAGAGCGGCAGCCATCTGGTCGGTACACCAATGAGTCCCCATCTCCACCTCGGCGGGTCCGGCCAGCAACGACGGTGCGCCGAGGGGAGCACCGTCGGTTCGTCCCGGCAACCCCGACGCCGCGCCCAGATAAATTGCCTTTCCCCGCAGTCGTGCAGGATTCCGCGACGGGTCGTGATCAATCCACGCGGGCGATCCGGGAGGTCCGAACATATTCAGCGCGTTGCCACCGCCTATCGATGTCGTGGCGAAGACGCCTGCGGTCGCGGGCGGCGCACTGATGGCAGGGCAACCGCTGTACGACGCCGCCGCGCGATAGAGCGATCCACCCCGCCCGGCGATGTCGAGCGCGGGACCACCGGAGAGGGATAGCCCGGCGATCGCATTGCGGCCGTTCGCGCGCAACGGGCCCACGATGGCACCTGGCAGTTCCCGCAGCAGGTAGGTCTCCCACTTGTTGACCCCGAGCGCGGGGTCCGGCCGCTGCCAGTCGGCGTACCAGGCGTACGGCCCACCCAGCGGCGATACCACTGTCACATTCTTGCCTGCGAAGAACGATCGGTGGTCGGTCTGCTTGAGCCAACTATCACCCTCGACGCCGCCCGATCGTCCGTTGAGCAGATAGAAGACCGGTGCCGAGCCCTCGCCTCGCGGTCGCAATACCTGATTGGGGATCACCTTGCGCATCGACGGCGAGTACACGTAGACGATCGACAGTTGGTCGTCGACCCGATCGATGCGCACTACCGCCGCCGACGCAGGAGCCGCGACGGTGGTACCCGTGAGCACCGCCCCCGCTGTCGCTGCGACAACGGCCAGCAACGTGGCGACGATCGACGTACCGCGTCGACGCCAACTCGACGCCTCGCGCGGTCGTAGCGTGCACTCCGACTGTGACAGTTGTGATGCCTGTGGCTGATGTTCCGGTTGTGGTAGTCCCCTCGTGATCACCCGGCATGTTTACCGTCGCTCACAGCAACCTTCCAGACTCGGCACGCCGCTCATCGTCAGTCGAAACCAGATTGGGATGCTAACGACCGTCCCGAGATACCCCCGAGTCGTCGACGTGACCCGGCGACGATCGCACTCAGCGAATCTCGAGGACAGCCGTGTCGTGCACCCCAACCGGCACCGACAACTCACCGTGCTGCGCCGTGAACGAACGCCCGGTCCACGCGTCGACACCGGTGACCGACGCATCACCCACGAGTCCGACGCTCCCCAACGACACCGACAGCGTCCGAGCATGATCGGAACGGTTGGTAAGCGAGATGACCAGACCCTTGTCGCCGATCGCGCGCGACCACACCTCGGGATCGTCGTCGACCATCGCGCCTGCGACGACTCGCGAGTCCTGGTCGATCGCGATGATTGCCGCGTTGCGCAACGCGTCGAGCGTCTGCTGCGACATGTTCGTCAGGTCGTTGCCTGCAATCAGAGGTGCAGCCATCATCGACCACATCGACATCTGCGTACGCTGCTCCGCCGCTGTGAGCCCAGGAGATCCGACGACGAGCATGTCCGGGTCGATGAACGACCCCGGCTTCACCCGCGCGGTCAGCGGCCCGGCGACGTCGACGATGTTGACGATGCCCTGATACCCCGACGGCCCATTCGCGGTCGACCACGCGGGTGTGACGTCGTTGGTCACACGGGTCGTCGTTGCCGTTCCGCCCCAATCGAATTGGGCACCGGGTACCGATCCGGCGTAGCCACTGTTGGGATTGATCGCAAACACGATGCGACGGCCTGTGTCGCGCAACGCATTTCGCATCGCTGTGAACGACGAAACCTGATCGTCGTGGGACGTATTCGACGAACACCAGTCGTACTTGAGATAGTCGACGCCCCACCCGGCGAACGTCTGAGCGTCGATCACCTCGTGACCACCGCTGCCCGTCGCCCCTGGATACGTGCCCTGATACTGCGTGCAGGTCTTGTCCCGCGCGCCGGAGTAGATACCGAAGAGCAGGCCCCGCTCATGAAGGTAGGCACCAAGTGCGGCCATCCCGGAAGGGAATCGCACAGGATCAGCCTGCAGCCTGCCCGAGGCGTCGCGCTGTGGCGCGGCCCAGCAGTCGTCGACGATCACATACTTGTAGCCGGCATCGCGCAGCCCCGACGACACGAGCGCGTCAGCCTGCGCACGGACGATCTGCTCGGTGATCCCACATCCGAAGGTGTTCCAACTGTTCCACCCCATCGGGGGAACCGCCGCAAGCCCGGGGATCGCTGGCCCATCACCGCCGATCCGACCCTCCTGCTGCGGCGTACACGCGACAGCCGCCAACGCGGCGATCACCGCCACCAGCGCGGCAACCACCGAGAAACGTGTTCGACGATACGACGACGTCGTGGTCACATGCCCTTGACCCGACGACCCAGCTCGCGTTCGACCTCGCGCTGCGCGGTGCGTCGAGCAATGTCGTGGCGTTTGTCGTGCGCCTGCTTACCCCGAGCAAGCGCCAACTCGACCTTGACCTTGCCGTCGTTGAAGTAGAGCGATAAAGGCACCAAGGTCAGGTTGCCGTCGCGGATCTTGCCGATCAGATTGTCGATCTCGCTCCGATGCATGAGCAGCTTGCGCTTACGCAGCGGTGTGTGGTTCGTCCACGAACCGCGACCGTACTCGGCGATGTTCAGGCCACGCAGCCACACCTCGCCGTCGTCGATGGTGGCGAATGCGTCGACCAACGACGCCTTGCCCTCCCGAAGACTCTTGACCTCGGTCCCAACCAGAGCGACACCGGCCTCGTAGGTGTCCAGGATGGTGTAGTCGTGGCGCGCCTTACGGTTCGACGCGATCACGTTCCGTCCCTTTTCCTTCGCCACTTTCCACCTCCTTTCCCTGTCGTCGACAAGCCCGCGCTTCGAGCCTCACTCACGAACATAGACACGCAGCGTGACATATGCCGTCGCGCCTGCCAACACAATTCCGGCAAGGATCAGCCACGGCGACACGAACAGCACGTCGCCCGCGGTGATCCTGGCCAGGATGTTGACGCCGTAGAGGTCGTTCAACGCCTTGTCGAAGAAGAACACCTTCGCCGCGAAAAGACCGCCGATCGCCAGCAGCGAACCGATGAAGGCCGAGAACACGGCCTCCAACAGGAACGGTAGCTGCGTGTACCAGCGGGTCGCACCGACCAACCGCATGATCGACACTTCCGTCCGGCGGGTGAACGCCGCGACCTGAACCGTGTTGACGATCAACAGGATCGCCGCCACCGCAAGGACCGCGGCCACCGCGAACGCCGCGTTGCGCACCCCATCGAGCACGCTGAAGATACGTTTCACCAACTCTCGCTGATCTAGAACGCCGTCGACGCCGAGATCCTTCCGGTCGGCATATTTGTCGAGCACCGCGCCGAACTGGTTGGCATCACTCATCCGAACCTTGAGCGACGCGGGGTTGGCGTCGGGCGAGATCATGTCGGCGATCTCCGGTGCGCTCTGCTCGAACGCCGCTTTCGCCGCCTTGTACGCGTCAGCCTTGCTGACGTAGGTCACCGAGCCGACGCCCGGCTCGTTCTCGAGATCGGTGCGCAGCGTCGAACACGGCGCTTTCTGGCAATCCGGGTCGGCCGCACTGACGTCGTCGTTGATGTAGAACTGCATCTCGACACGGTCGAGGAAGATCTTCTGACTCTTGTTCGCCATCTGGATGACCAACAATCCGCCACCGAGCATGCCGAGAGTTATGGCAGTGGTGAGGATCATCGCGACCGTCATCGTGACGTTGCGGCGGAGACCGTTGAAGACCTCGCTGATGATGAAGTTCGCTCGCATGCTGGTGCTACACGTCCTTTGGTCTGTGGAGTACGCGGGCTGGTGGTACGCGGACTGACGGGCGTCGACATGGTCGGTGGCGCGCGATCGCGCTCACCTGAGCCGACGGTCAGCCGATGCCGTACACGCCCTGTGCGTCGTTGCGGACGAGTCTGCCGTTGTCGAACTCGAGTACCCGACGTCGCATCGCGTCGACGATGTGCCGATCGTGCGTCGCCATGACGACGGTCGTTCCGCGCCGGTTGACGCGGTCGAGCACGTCGACGATCTCCTCGCTGGTCTCCGGATCGAGGTTGCCCGTGGGCTCGTCGGCGAGCAGGACCAGTGGCCGGTTGACGATCGCGCGCGCGATGGCGACACGCTGCATCTCACCGCCCGACAGCTCGTAGGGCATACGGTCCTGCTTGCCCTCGAGACCCACGTACTCGAGGACCTCCGGTACGACACGGCGAATGGTCGACGGCTGCTTGCCGATCACCTCGAGCGCGAACGCCACGTTGTCGGCCACCGACTTCTGCTGCAGCAACCGGAAGTCCTGGAACACACATCCGATGGATTGCCGCAGCTTGGGTACCGTGCGTCCGCGAAGGCGGTTCACGTGGAAGTCGCCGACGTACACCTCACCCTTCGTCGGCCGATCCTCTTTGAGCAGCAGCCGGAAGAACGTCGACTTGCCAGAACCAGAGGGGCCGATGAGGAACGCGAACTCGCCCTTGTCGACCTCGAGATCGAGGTCGGTGAGGGCGGGTCGGCTGGATGCCTTGTACTTCATCGTCACGTTCTCCAGCTTGATCACGACAACAGAGTGTAACGGTGACGCCTGAGAGGTCTGTTCAGGTGCGCACCCGCGCGCCGACCCGCCCGGTCAGCGCGACGGGACCGCCGTCGTCTCCTGCTGGTTGTTTCGGTTGTTGAAGAAGTCCGAGAAGCCGTTGCCACCGGTCGAGGTCGGTTGCCCACTCTGGGTGCCCGGAACGGCGCCTCCCTGACCGGGCTGTTCGCTCGGATTCTCCGACTCGCCCGAGATGCTCGACGGCTCCGACGTGGAGGGGTACGACGAAGACGGCGTCGAGTACGTGGTCTCCGGAGTCGTCTCGACCGAGGTGCGGTGATGAGTCGGCTGGGGCGCAGGAGCGTCGACGATTCCGTATCGCTGCGAGGTGTAGCCGTAGACGATGACGCACACGATGAAGAGCAACGACACGATCGCCGTACTGGTCCGGACCCGGGTGTGCGGAATGTGGTGCCAGTCGCGCCGGTGGCGCAGCCTGTGGGGATCGCCGATCTCGTCTGCCGACGGGTGTGGAACCGCAGTGCGATCCGCGTCAGCGCCGCCTTTCGCGTCGGCGTTGTCGTCGACGTTGGCACTGTTGTCGCCTCCCGCGTCGCCGTTGGCATGTGCCTGCTTGTCGGCGGCAGCTTCTGCCTGCTCGATCTTGGCGACGACCTCCTCGGCCGCTGCCTTCGCGGCGTCGTCGTCGGAGCGACTCGCGGCGTGGTCGGGACCGTCGTGACGATGAACCATCACTTGTCGCCCCCCGACGACGCTTGTGCGTCGGCCTCGGCATGACCGCTCGGCGGCGCTGACCCGGCCTGCACCTCTTTACCGGAAGCGACGTTGATACCGCGGCGAGCAAGCGCGCGCACAATCCATGCGCGCAGCGCGCGACTGACCTCGAACTGTTTACCCGGAAGGGTCCTGGTCACCATTCGGACGGTCATCGAATCGAGCTCGAGGTTTGTCACACCGAGCGGCGATGGCGCGTCGAGAAGCAGGTCGTGCCAGTACGGATCGTTGTAGAACCGCTGGCCTACCTCGGAGAGAACCTCGTTGACCACCCCGATGTCGGAGTCGGCGGGAACAGGAACGTCGACAACGGCCCTCGCCCAATCCTTCGAGCGGTTGGTGGTCTTGATGACCTGGCCGTTGGGAACGGTGATGACCTCACCCTCGGACGTGCGCAGGCGCGTGATGCGCAAGGTCACGTCCTCGACGGTTCCCTCGGCTTCACCGTTGCCGGTGACGGTCAAAGCCACGACGTCGCCGTATCCGTACTGCCGTTCGGCGACCACGAAGAATCCCGCGAGGATGTCTTGGACCACCCGCTGGGCGCCGAAACCGAGCGCGGCACCGACCACGGCAGTCGGGCCGACCAATCCTGACAGCGGCACCTTGAACACGGTCAGAATGTGCAGGAACACGATGATGCCGACGACGACGACGAGCGTCCACGACACCACATCGATCATCGCGCGACGGTGTTTGGAGTCCTCGCTCTGCACGATCAGATCACTGTCGTGGAATCGGGCCTCGATGCGGTCGTTGAACTTCTGCGCCGACCAGCGGATGAATCGAACGACGAGGATGCCGCCGAGGATCCAGATCACGATCTCGAGGCCGTTGGTGGCCATCCACCGATAGAAGCGCCCGATCACCGACTCCGTCGCACCGGGCGCGAAGGCAAGAGTGGTGAAATCGGCCCGCGCGAGCACCGACGAACCTGCCTGCGCGAAGACCTCACGCATCGGCATCGGCCATCCGCCAGCGGATGCCGGCTTCGATGAACTCGTCGATGTCGCCGTCGAGAACCGTCGTCGGGTTGTTGTTTTCGACGTTGGTCCGCAGGTCCTTGACCATCTGATAGGGGTGCAGCACGTAGGAGCGCATCTGGTTGCCCCAGCTCGATCCGCCGTCGCCCTTCAGCGCGTCGAGCTCAGCGCGCTCCTCCTGCTGTTTGCGAGCGAGGAGCTTGGCCTGCAACACCCGCATCGCCGACGCCTTGTTCTGCAGCTGACTCTTCTCGTTCTGGCAGGTCACGACGATACCGGTCGGGATGTGGGTCAACCGGACCGCGGAGTCGGTGGTGTTCACCGACTGACCGCCCGGACCCGACGACCGGTAGACGTCGACCTTCACGTCGTTCTCGTCGACGTCGATGTGGTCGGTGGTCTCGACGACGGGCAGTACCTCGACCTCGGCGAACGAGGTTTGGCGACGACCCTGGTTGTCGAACGGGCTGATGCGGACCAACCGGTGCGTGCCCTGCTCCACCGACAGCGTGCCGTACATGTAGGGCGACTTGACCGCGAACGTCGCCGACTTCAGACCCGCTTCTTCCGCGTAGGAGGTGTCGTAGACCTCGACGCCGTAGCCGTGCTTTTCCGCCCAGCGGACGTACATGCGCATCAGCATCTGCGCCCAGTCGGCGGCGTCGACACCACCCGCACCCGACCTGATGTTGACCACGGCGTCGCGGGAGTCGTACTCGCCGGCGAGCATGGTCTTGACCTCCATCGCCTGGATGTCGCTGCGCAGGGACTCGCGCTCGGCGTCGGCATCGGCAAGCGCAGATGTGCGTGCCTCACCCTCTTCGGACTCCGCGAGTTCGTAGTGGACGGGCATGTCGTCGAGTCGCTGCCGCAACTCGGTGACGCGACGCAGCTCCGCCTGGGCGTGCGAGAGTTCGCTCGTCACCTTCTGCGCGTGGTCTTGGTCGTTCCACAGATCAGGGTCGGACGCCTGCATCTCGAGCTCGTCGATCCTCCGACGCAACTCCTCGACGTCGAGGACTTTCTCGACGGTCGTCAGGGTCGAGTCAAGGGATTCGAGATCGGTTGCTACGTCAGGATGCACGGTTTACCAGGGTACCGACTGCTGATCGCCGATGTGCCCCCACTCCTCACGCCGACGGCGGTACCGAGGGCGGGGCGTCGGGAGCCTGCATAGGAGGCAGTTGGCCGAAACTCCACGTCGTCGCGGTCTTGCCCGGTTTGTAGACGACGGCATGCTCGGAACCGATCTGCGGCCACGGCTCGCCCACGGCGAGGATCATCGTTCCGTACACCTCGGTCGGGCTGGTTCCCGGACCGTTGATCGTTCCGGAGATGGTGCAGAACGCTTGCCCCTTGCTGTCCGGCTCGCCTTGATCACTCACGCCGGTGACCGTCAGGGTCCCCTGCGCGTAGCCCGCCGTGTTGCCACCGAATCCGCCGATTCGCTGTCCGCGAAAACGCATGATCATCGCGATCACGGCGACGACGAGCAAAATGACGAGAATGACGGTCAACATGGCCTCAACCCTACCGACCCGACCGGGCATTTCGGGCGGAGAGCGCAGCGTCGACCGTCATCGCGGCCGCCATCCTCTACAGTTTTCGCAACGCAGCCAAGCGTTACGCTGACCGGGTGCTTCCGACGCCCGATTCCGACGCCACCGCCGACCTCGATTTCGCGCTCTCTCTCGCAGAGTCCGCCGATGCGCTGACGATGGGGCGCTTCGGCGCGATCGACCTCGAGGTCGACGCCAAACCCGACCTCACCCCGGTCTCCGACGCCGACCTCGCCTGCGAGCAGATGATCCGCGAACGTCTCGCGGCCGTGTTCCCCGACGACGAGGTCCTCGGTGAAGAGTTCGGCGGCGACGCGATCCTGACCGGTCGGCAATGGGTCGTCGACCCCATCGATGGCACCAAGAACTTCGTGCGCGGCCTCCCGATCTGGGCCACGCTGATCGCTTTGCTGGTCGACGGCGTGCCGGTGGTCGGCGTGGTGTCGGCGCCTGCGTTGAGCCGCCGGTGGTGGGCCGCCGCCGGCCACGGGGCGTTTGTCGCGTTCGACCACGGCGACGCGCGCCAGATGACGGTCTCGCAGGTCGCCGACCTCGCGTCGTCGAGCCTGACCTTCTCGAGCCTGTCCGGCTGGGCCGACCGCGGCGTCCGCGACAAGTTCATCGACCTCACCGACCGTGTCTGGCGAGTGCGCGGTTACGGCGACTTCCTCAACTACTGCCTCGTCGCCGAGGGCGCGGTCGACATCGCGGCAGAACCCGAGGTGTCGCTGTGGGATCTCGCCCCGCTCGACGTGCTGGTGCGCGAAGCCGGCGGGCGCTTCACCTCGCTCGACGGCTCCCCCGGCCCCGGCGGCGGCAGCGCGGTCGCCACCAACGGACTCCTTCACGACGAGGTGCTCACCGCCCTCGAGGGGTAACCGCAGCGCCGCGCCCGACCTACCTGCCCGCTCGGATAGTCCCTGCGCAATCCCGGCGTGGCGACCGGCGACAGCTCCTAGCGTGTGCGTCTGAGACCCACCGCTGTCTGCAGACCCCCACGTCTTCAGACCCGACGCTCCAGGAGATTCGCGATGCCCGGCTTCCCCGCACTGACCCACGTGGCCATCACCGTCACCGACCTCGACGCCAGCACTCGTTGGTACTCGGCTCTGTTCGACGCCGCGCCAGTGCTCGACGAGGATGAGGAGTCGGGCGAGTTCCACCACGCGGTGTTCGCACTCGATGGCGGAACCCTCTTCGGACTGCACACTCACACCGGCTCGGCGGCGTCGGGAAGCTTCGACGAACACCGGACGGGACTCGACCACGTCGCCTTCGCCGTCAGGGGTGAGGAGCTCGACGGCTGGTTGGCACGCTTGGACGAACTCGGGGTCGCGCACAGCGATATCAAGCGGGCGCACTATGGGTCCGGCATCTCGTTCCGAGACCCCGACAACATCGCGCTGGAGTTCTTCGCACCTCCTGCATGAGCTGAAACAGCTTCGTCAAACCTGCGTTCCCGACTCCTCATCGAGCACGACGAATTCGGTGCCGGGATCCTTCATCTCGGTCAGCCGCGAGTAGTGAACACCGGTACCCGCGTCGGAGAGCACAGCCTGGTGGATCGGGACGGCAACCCGCGGCGCCATCGCGCGCAGGTAGTCGACCGACTCGCTGAGTTTCATCCACGGCGCCGCCGACGGCAGCGCGAGCACGTCGATCTGCTCGAACGGAATGTAGAACGAATCACCGGGATGCATGAAACGCCCTGGAGCCGTTGATGTTCCGAGCACATACGCAACGTTGTCGACGACGGGGATCTCGGGGTGGATCACGGCGTGACGCCCTCCGGTGAATCGCGCGGTCACCGCGCCGACACCGACCTGGCCGCCCGCGAGTGCCGCAGTCCACTCCCCTGCCGCATCGTCGGAGTTGAGTTGTGCGGCGGTCTGCGGGTCGGCGATACGGATCGCCTGAGGGTTCTCACCGACCAGATTCGGCAGCCGCGCGACGTCGCAGTGATCAGGATGTTGATGGGTGATCAGGATCGCGTCGAGTCCGGTCAGCCCTTCGAAGCCGTGCGCAAGGGTGCCCGGGTCGAAGAGGATACGAGTCCCCTCCAATTCGACGAGCATGCAGGAATGGCCGAAGTGGGTGATCTCCATGCGTCCACTGTGCTCTCCCGCACGGGTTTACGCATTGGTCCAGCCGAACCCCGGATCACACAACCGCTGGGAACACACCCCAGCCCGCAGCAGCGTCGACGATGCGAGCGACGCCGTAGACCAGCCACAACCCGAGCACCACCACCAACACCGGCAGCGCTCGACGTAGCCGGAGCCGCTTCAACGCTCCCGGACCTGCGACGAGACACCAGACTCCGGCGGCGACGGCGATCACGGTCGCCACCAGCGTCAACGGTCCGAATACGTTGTAGGTGAACGCCCCGCCCACGTCGCCATGCATGAGGTGCACCCAACTGCGCGTCAGTCCGCACCCCGGACACGGCAGGCCCGTGAGCGCGCGGAAGACACAGAGGTCGCGGCCGTGATCAACCGATCCCAGCGGCCACACGATCGCGGTGAGCAGCGCTGCCCCACCGACTGCGACCACCATCGCCGGTCCGACTCGTCGGCCACCCGCACCCGACGGTGCCGCTGTGTACGGACCCGGGAGGTCGGTGCGATCAGTTGACACGTGACCAGCCTAAACCGGCGAGAGGAACACGATGTTCGACGAGCGCGTGACAATCTCCTTACCGAGTAGTAAGGTTCGTACTTACTACCGAGTAAGATACTGCTCACGCGCAGTCCAAGCACCCGTGCGAAGAGAAATGGTTGTCATGACGACTCACACCGAACCCCGCGACACCTCTGCGGTCGGCAAGAACCCGCACAAGCGCAATGCCATCGGCACCGCGATGCGTGTGCTCACGACGGTCACCGGCTCCGACTTCGCGGAGAAGTACCAGATCCGTGAGCCCATCAACCGGATCGCCTACCAGGCGACCAAGACCGGCTTCCAGACCCTTGGCGCAGCCAACCGCGCGTTCAAGAAGGTTCAGGGCGGCTCGGGTGGCGCGGCACGGTTGAGCACCACACCGAAGGACTACTTCAACCTCAACCCCGACGACGAGCAGCAGATGATCGCCGAGACGGTGAAGGAATTCGCCGAGGAGATCCTGCGCCCCGCGGCCTACGATGCCGACGCAGCCGCGAGCGCGCCCGAAGACATCCTCAAGCGCTCGGCCGAACTCGGCATCACGATGATCAACGTGCCCGAGCAGTTCGACGGCGCGGCGTCCGAGCGTGGCGTTGTCACCAACGCCCTGGTTGCCGAGGCAATGGCCTACGGCGACATGGGACTTGCCCTTCCTCTCCTCGCACCGAGCGGCGTCGCCACCACCCTCACCAACTTCGGTAGCGACAGCCAGCAGAAGACCTACCTGCCCGACTTCGCAGGCGAGAACGTGCCGCAGTCGTCCGTCGTCATCGCGGAGCCGCGCGCACTCTTCGACGCATTCTCGTTGCAAACCAAGGCAACTCGGGTACCGAGTGGCTACCGACTCAACGGCGTGAAGTCGTTCGTGCCCGCCGCGGGTTCGTCGGAGCTGTTCATCGTCGGAGCCCAGCTCGACGGCCAGCCCGCGCTGTTCATCGTCGAATCCGATTCCGAGGGACTGATCGTCGAAGCCGATCCGGGCATGGGTGTGCGCGCCGCGGGCATGGGTCGCCTGCTGCTGCAAGACGTCGCGGTCCCCGAGAGCGCGCTCCTCGGCGAAGAGACCGGCGAGGCAGCTCTCGCGGCCTACCGTGACGTCGTGCGTCTCTCGCGCCTCGGTTGGTCGGCGCTGGCCGCCGGAACCGGCAAGGCCGTCCTCGACTACGTGATCCCCTACGTCAACGAGCGTGAGGCATTCGGCGAGCCGATCTCCAACCGTCAGGCCGTCGCGTTCATGGTCGCCAACATCGCCACCGAGCTCGACGGTATCCGCCTGGTCACGCTGCGCGGCGCATCGCGGGCCGAGCAGGGTCTGTCGTTTGCCCGCGAATCGGCACTCGCACGCAAGCTGACCATCGACAAGGGCCTGCAGATCGGGCTCGACGGCGTGCAGTTGCTCGGCGGTCACGGCTTCACCAAGGAGCACCCGGTCGAGCGTTGGTACCGCGATCTGCGCGGCGCCGGCATCGGCGAGGGCATCGTCGTCCTCTGACGGCGACTGTCTTCCGACGACGAGACCGACCGAGAAAGCATCTGACATGGCAATCAATCTGGAACTCCCCCGGAAGCTGAACACCACGATCGACCAGGCCCACCAGGCCGCGGCCGAGATCTTCCGACCCATTTCGCGCAAGTACGACCTCGCCGAGCACTCCTACCCCGTCGAACTCGACACTCTCGCAAGCCTTTACGACGGCCTCGCCGAAACCGGCCAGGCCGGGGCGGGTGCCGACGGCGGGCGAAGCCAGCAGAAGAAGGCAAGGTCGACACCCGAAGGCGCGAATATCAACGGCGGTAACATGCAGTCGGTGATGAATGTCATCGAAACTTGTTGGGGCGACGTCGGTTTGACGTTGTCCATGCCCTATCAGGGACTGGGCAACTCGGCCATCGCTGCTGTCGCCACCGACGAGCAGCTCAAGCGCTACGGCAAGGTGTGGGCTGCCATGGCCATCACCGAGCCCAGCTTCGGCTCCGACTCGGCGGCGGTGACCGCCACCGCCGAACTCGACGGCGACGAGTATGTCATCAACGGCGAGAAGATCTTCGTGACCTCCGGTTCGCGCGCCACCCATATCGTCGTGTGGGCAAGCGTCGATCGCAGCCTGGGACGCGCTGCCATCAAGAGCTTCGTCGTGCCGCGTGAGCATCCCGGCGTCGAGGTGGTGCGACTCGAGCACAAGCTGGGCATCCGCGTCTCCGACACGGCGGTGATCCGCTTTGAGAACTGCCGCATCCCCAAGGAGAATCTGCTTGGCAGCCCCGAGGTGGATACCAAGAAGGGTTTCGGCGGGGTCATGCAGACCTTCGACAACACCCGCCCACTCGTCGCGGGCATGGCCGTCGGTGTTGCGCGTGCCGCACTCGAAGAGCTCCGTCGCATCCTCGAGGAGGCGGGCATCGAGATCGACTACGACAAGCCCGCCGAGAACCAGCATGCCGCCGCGGCCGAGTTCATCCGGATGGAGTCCGACTTCGAGGCTGCCTACCTGATGACGATCCGCGCCACGTGGATGGCCGACAACAAGGAACCCAACTCACTACAGGCGTCGATGGCCAAGGCCAAGGCTGGCCGCACCGTCACCGATGTCACCAACAAGGCCGTCGAACTGACTGGCACACTTGGATATTCGGAACGCCTGCTGCTCGAGAAATGGGCCCGCGACTCGAAGATCCTCGACATCTTCGAAGGCACCCAGCAGATCCAGCAGCTCATCATCGCTCGCCGCGTGCTCAACAAGGGCAGCGCGGAACTCAAGTGAGCGTCTGAGCGACCTCTACGGCGACGGCCCTGCGGCACCTCAAATGCCGCAGGGTCAATTCCATTCGAGGGGGATCGATACTCGACGGCGTCCGGACATCACGGCTCAGAAGGCAGCACGGGGAACATCGCGTCGATATCGGTGTCGGTGGGCACCATGAGCAGCGGCACCTTGCGTTTGCCGATGATCCGCTGTGCCACTGACTGCCCGAGCACCGAATCCACGTAGGACATGAATCCCCCACGGGGACTTCCGACCACCACCATCATCACGGCGTACCGGTCACTCACGGTTGTCAACAGATCTGCTGCCGAACCGTGCCCGCTGTGATATGTCCACGACGCCGGCACAGCGTTGAGGAGTTCCCGCGCTTCAAGCGCTGCCTCGTTGACCGTCGTGTCGAAGAGTTCATCCCAGTTCGGGGCATCCGGATCGAGCGGCTCGTCGTCGAGGTCGACTATGTGTACGACGTGCAGGTGAGCGTCTAGCCGCTGTGCCAGTCGTACCGCATACCGGAGGGCGACAACGCTGTCGGGATGCCTGTTCCACCCGATGACCAATGCCGCATGCGCGTCTTTCCGTGGGGCCGGTCCCGCTCGGTGACGCGCGAGCGGCCCCTTCTCGTCATACTGTCCGAAAGCTCTATGAGCTGTCATCGTTGACTCCTTGCGGTGAAGATGCCTCGGACGAGGCTTAGAACGCCCACACGAGCGCGAGCCCGAGCGAGCAGGCCGCGACAGCCGCAATCAGCGACCCGGCTGCGTTGGCCAGCGAGAGCCAGCCGCGTCTACGCTGCGCGAGCCGCACCGTCTCCACGCTGGCCGTGCTGAACGTGGTGTACCCACCACAGAATCCGGTTCCGATGATCGCTTGGAGCTCGCTCGGTGCCGAGTGGTAGATCACCAGCCCGGCAAGAATCCCCAGCAGGAGGGAGCCCGTCACGTTGATCACAAACGTCGCCCACGGGAAGGTCGTGGCTCGCCATTGTTTGATCGCGCCGTCGACAACAAATCGCGCCACCGACCCGAGCGCACCGGCTATCAGGATTGCGAGGATGGTCATGACCCCGCCCCGCCGCGATTCCCGACCACCAGACCCGCGATAGCGATACCTGCCCATGCACCGATCAGGCCGAGAACAATGCTGGAGACCCCGTATGCGAACGCCGTGCCGGGAGCGCCATGGTGGCCGAGCTGGGTGGTCTCGAGCGCAAAGGTCGAATACGTCGTGAATGCGCCACAGAATCCGGTACCAAGAAAGACCCGCAGATTTCGACGCCAACCGGAGTCCGAACCGAGCAGTGCGAGCACCTCCAGGATCGCACCGAGGATGAACGCGCCGGCGATGTTGATGCCGAACGTCGCCCAAGGCCACGATACCCCTCTGGTGGGAAACCATTCCTCGATCAGGTAGCGCAACCCGGTTCCACCGAGACCGCCGACGAACACCAGCCCCACAGCACTGAGACGCAGGTGAAGTGGTCGGGGTGCCGGAGTATCGGGGTCGATCTGAATCGAGTTCGCCTCGTCATCAACCGGCTCGGTGTGTTCAGCGCCCACCATGAAAGCTCCTTCCGTCACTATCGGAAACAGGAACTATCAGCCGCGAACGGCGGTTTGGGAACGACGTGTAGTTGCCGCACCCAGGCGAGATCCATCACCCTGGCACGCGTAAGTCTATACCGGACGTTGCGGCGCTTGAGGGCTAGGGACTGTGCTCAGCCACCGAGTTGCAGGGCCAGGCGAGCGAGCACGTCGGGATCCTCGATAGTCGACGGCACGGCGTACTGCTCGTGGTCGGCGATCTGACGCATGGTCTTGCGCAGTATCTTGCCCGAGCGCGTCTTCGGTAATGCGGGCACCACGGTCACGTCTCGGAACGAGGCCACAGCACCGATCTCGTTGCGCACCATGTCGATCAGCTCGGCCCGCAACGTCTCCGTTTCGATCTCAACACCGGACTTGAGTACCACATAGCCGCTCGGACGCTGCCCCTTGAGCTCGTCATGTATCCCGATTACCGCGCATTCCGCGACAGCGGGATGCGACGCGACAACCGCTTCAATACTGCCAGTGGACAAGCGATGCCCGGCGACGTTGATCACGTCGTCGGATCGTCCGAGGATGAAGATGTAGCCGTCATGGTCGATGTATCCGGAGTCGCCGGTCAGGTAGTAGCCGGGGAAGGCATTGAGATACGAACTCCGATAACGCTCTTCGTCGCCCCACAGTCCGGTCAGTGTGCCCGGCGGCAACGGCAGTGCGATCACGATATTGCCCTCGACGCCCGCATCGACGACGTTCCCCTCGGCGTCGACGACACCGACTCCGAAGCCCGGGACGGCGACGGTTGCCGACCCCGCCTTGACCGGCATCGGTTGCAGCCCACGCAGATTGGCCGCGATCGCCCAACCGGTCTCGGTCTGCCACCAATGGTCGATCACCGGCACACCGAGCACGTTCGACGACCAGGCGAGCGTGTCGGGGTCGAGCCGCTCACCGGCGACGAAGAGCGCGCGAAGTGACGAGATGTCGTACTGGTCAAGAAGTTTCGCGTCCGGGTCGGTCTTGCGGATCGCCCGGATCGCGGTCGGCGCGGTGAACAGCGCCTTGACCCGATGCTCGGCGATGACGCGCCAGAAGGCTCCCGCATCAGGTGTGCCAACCGGTTTGCCCTCGTACATCACCGTCGTCGCGCCGACGAGCAGCGGCGCGTAGACGATGTACGAGTGGCCGACAACCCACCCGACGTCCGACGCCGTCCACCAGATGTCGCCCGCACCGATGTCGTAGATGTTGGCCATCGACCAGGTCAGCGCGACAGCGTGCCCGCCGTTGTCGCGCACAACGCCTTTGGGCTTTCCCGTGGTGCCCGACGTGTAGAGGATGTAGAGCGGGTCGGTCGCCGCGACGTCGACGGGTTCGGTGAGACCGGCCGTCTCCATCTCGGCATCCCAGTCGAGCCAGTCGCGCCCTTCACCACTCGACGAGTCATAGTCGGCGGCGGAACCCGCCACCTGTGGGCGATCCTTCACGATGACCGTCGAGACAGCGCTGTCGGAGAGGTCGAGGGCGCTTGCCACCATCGGCAGATACTCGACGCTGCGTCCCGGCTCGAGGCCGCCCGATGCGGTCACGATCGCAACCGGCTCGGCGTCGTCGATGCGTGTGGCGAGTTCGGGGGCGGCAAAGCCGCCGAACACCACCGAATGCACTGCGCCGAGCCGCGCGCAGGCGAGCATAGCGATCGCTGCCTCGGGGATCATCGGCATGTAGATGATGACCCGGTCGCCGCGCGAGACACCCCGGCGGCGCAGCACGTCGGCGAATCGCGAGACCTCCACCAGCAGCTCGGCGTAGGTGTACTCGCGGATCTCGTCGACCACCGCGGAGTCCCAGATCAGTGCGAGACGGTCACCGTGTCCTGCGGCGACGTGCCGGTCCAGCGCGTTGTAACAGGTGTTCAGTCGACCGTCGGGAAACCAGCGGTAGATCGGCGCTGCCGAATCGTCGAGTGCCACGGTCGGCGGAACCGACCATTCGACGTCGGCTGCGGCCTGCAGCCAGAAGTTCTCCCTATCGTCGACGCTGCGCGCGAACGTGTCGTCGTAGCTCGCCATCGAACGCTCTTCTCGTCGCTCAGTCCAGGTACTTTTCGACGATGTCGGCCGGCCTGGTTGCCGCGGCGTCGGGGTCCTGGCCTGCGTCCCGTTTGGCCTGACGCTGCCGCAAGAGATCCCAGGCCTGATCGAGAGACACCTCGACCTGCGACAGGCGCGAGTTCTCCTCGTCGGGCGTGATGTCGCCGCGGCCCACCTTGGCGCGAAGTTCGTGCTCCTCGGCGATGAGGTCGTTGATGTGTTCGTGGATTTGCTTATCGGTCGCCATGACCCCCACGTTAGTCCCGACGATGCGACACGAGCCGCAAATTCAGACCGCGCACTCGAATGCCGACACGATCTCCGACGAGATGCGGCCGCGGTTGCTGATCTCGTAACCGTTCTCGCGTGCCCAGGCGCGGATCGCCTGCGTCCTGGGGTGCGCCCGCTTGGACGGGTGCCCGTTGCCCGAACCATCCGCAACGCGAGAAATTGCAAGATACTTCTGAAGCGATTGTGCGAATTCCTTCGCATGCGCAGGTGAGGTGTCGAACTCGTACTGTTTTCCGTTGAGACCGAAAACCACGGTCACCGCTTCGTCCAATTCAGAACCATCGAGATCGTCGACGAACCTGACTATCTTCTTTGTCGCCATTCCGGCGTCCCCTCCCTCGTCATCGCTGAAATCCGACAACCCCGGCAGCTATCCCAGCTGGCGCAATCAGCCCGTGATGAGCGTCACTGCACCAGCCCAGCGTGCCGTGTTCGCACACGCCACACTGCCGACCGCACGGTTCATCCCCCCGGACGGACTGTGCGCCGAGTTGCCCCAACAACTCACAGCGCACACATCGCTATCGAATCGACATGAGTATATCGAATCTCTGATTGAAGGTGCTCATCAACGCCGGATCGTCGAATTCACATAAAGACAAACCGTGCCGCTCGCGCCGCAAAGTGAAAATCGATGTGAGCCTAAGACTGCCACCATCGGCCACCCCGGTGTCTAGTAAATCGGGTGTCTACTTCTGCATCCACTGCCGGGAGGTGTGATGACAGCAATCTTTTCCGACGCGCGTGACACGGATCGAGTCCTCGACGACGCCGTCAACCAGTCACTCGCCCACGGCCATCGCCACTTCGCGGT
Organism: Gordonia sp. UBA7860; assembly: GCF_002500165.1. Lineage (NCBI taxonomy): Bacteria > Bacillati > Actinomycetota > Actinomycetes > Mycobacteriales > Gordoniaceae > Gordonia > Gordonia sp. UBA7860. Next base: position 24,465 of record NZ_DLSO01000097.1, read on the forward strand.
CCGGAGCGGACGCATCGTGCGGTACCACCCGCTGGTGGCGGGCTTCATCGGCCATCCGCCCGACATCACGACCGAGGACTGGCACGATCTCACCCTGCTGGTGCCCGAGGGAGTCCAGTTCACCCTCCGTGATCTCACGCGGCCTCCCGAGGCAGGTTTCTCGGTCGTCGCTCGCCACGTCGCCGTCCAGATGACCGGCGAACACGTCGACCCGACCCTGCGGCTTTCCACCGGATCGCCGCGGATCGAGAAGCTGACACTCGACGACGTCCCCGAGATGCTCGCGCTGGTCGAGCTGACCCGGCCCGGACCCTTCCTTCGACGCACCATCGAGTTAGGCGGATACGTGGGCATCCGCCACGAGGGCGCATTGGTTGCCATGGCCGGTGAACGCCTCCGCCCACCGGGATGGTCGGAGATCAGTGCGGTCTGCGTCCACCCCGATCATCGCAACCGTGGATACGCCTCCGCACTGGTCCTCGCGGTCGCCGCGGGCGTCCGCGACGCCGGGCGCGTGCCATTCCTCCGCGCCAACGGACTGAACGAGAACGCAATACGACTCTACGAGTCCCTCGGGTTCCGCCACCGCAGAACGGTGACGCTGACCGCTCTTCGCGCACCCTGAGAAACACCAGAACCGCTCCGATTCCAAAGCTTCTCGCGCGCTTGATGATCGGGAAACATGACGTCGGCAGCAGCCACGATGCGCGGCTGCCAGGACATGTGACCGATGGGAGATGCTCGTGAGCTCTGCGGCGAGACCGGCTCTGCACGAGGATGATTCGCCGACGAACCGGGCGGGCAGCGGCGGAGTCTACGATTCGGTGATGCCATCGGCAACACACCGCTCGTGCGCCTGAACGCTCTGGCACGCAATGTCGCTCCCACCATTCTGCTCAAGCTCGAGTACCTCAATCCCGGTGGCAGCGTGAAGGATCGGGCAGCACGCGAGATGGTCCTCGCCGCCGAACGCTCCGGCGAGCTCAAACCGAACGGTGTCATCGTCGAGGGTACGTCCGGCAATACCGGAGTGGGACTTGCGATCATCGCCGCCGCGCGCGGGTACTCGATCATCGTGGTCGTCCCCGATAAGACCAGCGCCGAGAAGATCAGCCTTCTTCGCGGACTCGGAGCACGCGTCGTGGTGACACCTGGTGGTCGGCCGATCGGACATCCCGAGCACGTCCGATCAGTCGCTGAGCACATCGCGTCGACGACGCCGGGTGCGTGGCTCGCCGGCCAGTACGACAATCCCGCCAACCCCGCCGCGCACGCGCTGACCACGGGCCCTGAGATCTGGGGCCAAACCGACGGCGCCGTCACGCATTTCGTCGCAGGCGTCGGAACCGGGGGCACCATCACCGGAACCGGCGAGTTCCTCAAGCACGTTTCCGACGGCGCGGTCCGCGTGATCGCGCCCGACCCGCTGGGTTCCACCTACAGCGGGGGCGAAGGTCGAGCCTTCTACATCGAGTCCGTCGGCCACTACCGCCACCCCGACACAGTGGACGACGTCTGGCCCGAGTCGTTTCACCCCGACGTCGTCGACGAGTTCGTGCCGATCACCGACCGTGAAGCCATCGACACCGCGCGAGAACTCCTCCGTCATGAGGGGCTACTCGTCGGCGGTTCGGGTGCGCTCGCTGTCGCGGGCGCGCTACGGGTGGCGACGTCGCTGCGTCCCGACGACGTCGTGGTCGTCCTCATCCCCGACTCCGGACGCAACTACCTCTCGAAGTATTTCAACGACACCTGGGTCAGCCGTTGGGGATTCGGTGTGGCGAACTCGAGCGAGCAGCCAGCCGTGCGACGCCTGAGGCGGGCGTATCCAGGACTCCCGTCGAATGCCACCGTCGCGCAGGCGCGCGCGCTACTCGCCGACATTCCGTCCCTACCGGTACATCTGCCGCGCGCAGGCGATCAGGTGGTCGCGGCCGAGATCGTCGGCTCGGTCGACGCGTCGACACTCGTCGACGCCGACGACGACGCACATCTGTGCGAGTACCTGCTTCCCCCAACACATCTGGCGGGAATCGACGAGCCGATCGTCGACGTCGCCGCGCGTCTCGGCGCCGGCCGCTCCGGAAGTGACGGCCATTCCCTCGTCGTCCTCGTCGAGAACGGCTATGCGGTCGGCATCGCCACGGCCGCCGACATTGTTGCCGCAACACCCGACATCACCGTCGCCGGACTGGTGACGGAAACCACCTGAGCGAGTTGCGCTCCACTGCTCTGCTTCACCGCCCACTGTCCACAGCCCACAGTCCACACAACCCGGAGGTCCACCCATGTCCGACGATGCGCCCACTGACGCGACGCCCGCGAACAACCCAACAGCCGACAACCCCGAGTTGGTCGACGCGAACGTCGACATCGACAGCCGCACAACAGTGTCGCGTCGTCGACTCCTCGCCTTCGGCGCGGTCGGAGCGGGACTCGTCGCCGCAGGTGGCCTCGGCGCCTGGGGGTTGCTGCGCAGCGACGCCAACGCCGACAAGCCTGCCGACGGACTGACCGTCACCAAGTCGTGGGCAGGTAAGCAACTGACACTCACCTCCCCGAGCGGTGTGTGCGACGCCCCGCTCGTCATCGCCTACGAGAAGGGGTTCTTCAAGAACGCAGGCCTCGACGTCGTGCTCAAGAAGGCGGGCGACGACGAAGACCTGCCCGCCGCCGTCGGCTCGGGCAAATACATTGCGACAAACGGCATCTTCTTCAACTTCCTCGGACCCATCTACAACGGCACCCCGGTGAAGCTCTCGGGCGGTCTGCATCACGGATGCCTCGATCTCTATGCGCGCAACGACAATTCGATCCCGACGGTCGCGGCTTTGCGTGGCAAGAAGATCGGCGTGAGCGACCTCCAGGGGTCGGCCACCAACTTCTTCTCGCTCGATCTGCTCGACGCCGGAATCAACTCGAGCCCCGCGGCGAAAGAAGTGGAATGGGTTGTGATCCAACAAGATCTGCTACCCAAGGCCCTGCAGGACGGCAAGGTCGACGCGATCGCCACCGCGGGCGGGTTCCTTCCGATCATCCAGGGCGTGCACGACGGGTGGGCAAAAGAGCTGTCCAACAACGACACCATCAGCCGCAACTCCGCGTATCCGTGCTGCGCCGTCGCGCTCAACAACGACTTCGTGGCGGAGGACCCGGTGACGGCGAGCAAGCTGGTCAACGCGTGGGCGCAGGGGTCGAGGTGGGTGGGCTCGAATCTCGAGGAGACCGCGCACATCGAGTCCACGCGAAACTACGTTCCCGACAAGCCCGAGAACATCCTGCCGGTGCTGCGCACGCTGACCTTCGACCCCTCACCCCGCAACCTGCAGGAACAGCTCGAACCCGGCATCGCCAAGTTCATCAACACCGGATTCCTACCTAAGGAGACCAACTCCAAAGCACTCGCCGACCAGGTCTTCGTCGACCTCGGTCTCAACTTCTGACGGAGCGATCGGTGACCACCACAACCAACCGCGACGTGCCGCGCACAGAACCCGGTCTGCGGAGTCACGAGACTCCTGACACCACCGGCCACGTACACAACGCCGCCGAGCGCCCGACGGTGCAGGGCGCCGCCCGCATCCACGCCGCACTCGACAAGGTCACACACCCGGTTCGAGTCGATCCACTGCTCATCGCCTCCGGGATTCTCGCGTGGATCGCTTTCGCCGCAATCGTGGCGTTCGCTCCGCACAGTCCCCGACTCTCCCAGCGCGACATCACACTGATCGACCAGTCGTCGACCTTCGTCGCCGTCGTCGGACTCGTCATCGCGGCCGTCGCCGCTGCGACGTGGACCGTCAGTACCCGACCAGGAGCCCTCGGTGCACGCGCCTCACGCCGACTCTCGCACGGCGCCGCGTGGCTACTCGGCGCCGCACTCTGGGCGATCTTCTGGGAGGTCTCCACCGCAACGACGAGTCTGCTCAAACCCCCGTA
>NZ_DLSO01000037.1:0-2574 GCF_002500165.1 Gordonia sp. UBA7860
TCCGCCTGGGTGTCGGGCTTGGCCACCGCCTCGTCGTCGGCCTCGTCACGCGCGGTGCGCAGGGCGGCGCGGCGTCGGCCCCAGCGTCGGGAGAACTCCGCGACGCCGAGCATCAGCGCCCCCACGACGATCCAGCCGAGTACCGCCACCGACACCGCGGGCACGATCGAGAGCACCGCGGTGCGCCCGGTCGGTTTGGCGAGGTCGGGATTGGCGGTGCTGTAGTCGACGCGTATCCGCTGTCCCGCGGTCAACTCCGTCGGATACAGCAGTCCGAGCCGCGGACTGTGCACCGAGCCGTCGGGCGTCTGGAAGTACGCATTGGCGTGCAGCCTGTCGGCGTATACGACGTCGGCGGTGACCGTGGCCTTGTGCTTCTCGATCTCCGCGTCGTTGCGGAAGCACGCGACGATGAGCACCAGGCACATCGCGGTCACGACCATCCCGAGCGTGAGCAACACCTTCTGCACACGTCGCAGGATGGTCGGATTCATGGCTGCCAGGATAACCGCCGGGCCCGACGCCCCCGTCGGGCGCGGCTCCCCGCGCAGAAAACTACGTCCCGTGGGCCGTCGACCTGTACCGGTACACCCCGACCACCCCAGGGGTGCACTTTTCTGCGCGCACTCGGCCAGCCAGCCCAAGCCGCTCGGCCCAGCCCGAAAGCCAGGCCCTACCCCGACACCCGCGCGGCGATGGCGGCGTGGACGTCGCGCAGTCGGCTGCGGTCGGTGACCACCTCGACGACCTCGATGCCCCCTGCGTCGTCCGGCAGCTCCTCGCCCAGCACGGCGGCGAGCTCGCCCAGCGACACCCGACGGTGCGCCACCCGCATCCCGGCGCACAGGGCGGCCAGGTCGGTGCGGTGCGGAGTACCGAAGACCCGCTCGTACGCCCCCGACAACGCGCCGGAGTCGAGCCGCGGGTCGCCCTGCTCCAGCAGCCCGAAGATCCCACCGCCATCGTCGTTCGCCACGACGATCCGCAACGACGAGGGGCGCGGCTCCCCCGGCCCGATGATCAGCCCGGTCGAGTCGTGGATGAACGTCAGATCGCCCATCAACGCGACGGTCCGTGCAGCCCCACCGACCGACGCCGCGCCCCCGGCCAGCGCAGCCCCGATCGCCGTCGAATTGGTCCCGTCGATCCCCGCGACGCCGCGGTTCGACAGCACGCGCACCCCCTCGGACACCCGACCCGCCAGCGCGACGTCGCGAATCGGATTACTCGCCCCGACCACGAACTGATCACCCGCCGACAACGCGCCGCTCACCACGCGCGCGACGTGCAGCCCGGTCGGCGGGCCTGGCTCGTCGAGCACGGAATCCACCGCCCCCAGCACTCGCTGCTCTAAAAACGCGCACTCCTTGAGCCACTCCTCGCGCGGCTCGCCGCTGACATCCGCGCGCGTTCCGGTCGCATACACGTTGCCCGACACGTCCGGCCAGCGGGGCCCTGTGGTCAGCGCATAGACGCGCACCTCCGGGTCGGCCAGCAGCCTCGACACCCCGCGATGCAGCGTCGGACGTCCGCAGATGATCGCCTGCTGCGGCTTGATCGACCCCAGCGCCAGCGGGTGTAACGGCGTCGCGGCGTGCGGGGCCGTCGGCTCGGCGACGGTCGGCACGCCCGCCAACTCCGGATGCACACCCGACCCGTGCCCCGAGATCACCACGGTGTCCAGCGAGAGATCGATCGGCAGCGGGACGTCGAGCTTGGCCACCGGCGCCTGCGTCCACGGCACGCCGCCGGGTCGACCGGAGAACGCACCGAGATCCTCGGACGCACTCGCGACGTCGGGCACCAGCGGCTCGCGCAGCGGAATGTCGAACTGCACCGGCCCGGCGTTTCCCGTCCGCGCACCGCGCGCGGACGCCAGCACACGCCCGACGGCCGAACGCCACTGGCTGTTGGCGTCGAGCCCCTCCTCGGCCAGCCCGATGCTGATCGCCGCCCGCACCTGCGTTCCGAAGATCCCGAACTGCTCGACAGTCTGGTTGGCACCAGATCCCAGCAGCTCATACGGCCGATTCGCACTGACAACAATTAGCGGCACGCGCGCGTAATTGGCCTCGAACACCGCGGGTCCCATGTTGGCGACGGCCGTGCCGCTCGTCATCACGATCGGCACCGGCTGCCTCGACGACACCGCCAACCCCAACGCGAGAAACCCTGCCGACCGCTCGTCGATCCGCACGTGCAGCCGCAGCCGACCCTCCCGATCCGCCAGATACAGCGCATAGGCGAGCGGCGCATTGCGCGACCCCGGACACAGCACGGCCTCCCGCACACCCCCGCGGATCATCTCGTCGACGATCACCCGCGCCTGCAACGTCGACGGATTCGGCCCGTCCCCCTCTGCCGCAAAAGTCGCTGACCCTGTCGAGGAATTCATGAGCTCCAGCCTATGTCCGCACCTAAAGTGATCACCGATACGTGCCACCGGCTCGACGGAAGGTGGGCAAATGGGCTTCTACACCGATCACGTTCTGCCGCGCGTCATCAACGTGACGTGCGGCTCGTCGATGCTCGACCCACTTCGACGCCGCGCCTGCGCACCACTCTCCGGCCGCG
>NZ_DLSO01000022.1:0-12118 GCF_002500165.1 Gordonia sp. UBA7860
TCGCATCTACGAGATGCCCTTCTGCGTGTACCGATGGAACCCTGAGCAAGTCCCATTCTGTCACTCAGACAGGGCATTTCGTCTATCCCTCATCCCCCGGACAGGTACAAATCGGTGGATCGAGGCTTAGCGGCGATGGCCTCGGGTTCGGTGTGAGCGAAGATCGTCTTGACCGCCGCGGTCACCACCGGTGCTTGTTTCGCCGAGACCGCCCCGTGTAGGTTGTGCATGAAACGCACCCGGCATCGTTGCCCCGCGGCGTTCGTGAATTGTTGAGCTGCAGCAGCTTTCAGACCAGCGTGGGCGTCAGAGATCACCAAAGCCACCCCACTGAGACCACGCGCTTTGAGTGTCGCGAAGAACTCGCGCCAGAACTCGAACGACTCCGAATCGCCGACAGCGCCGAGCACCTCCCGGGAGCCGTCTATCGACACCCCGGTGGCCACTACCAGGGCCTGAGAGACTACGTGCGCCGCGACCCGGGCCTTGCAGCAGGTGGCATCAGCGAAGACGTACGGGAACGTCGTGTGGGCCAATGAGCGTTCCCGGAACCGTTTGATCTCCACATCGAGGTCCCCACAGATGCGTGACACCTCAGACTTGGAGATCCCGGTGTCCCCGCCAAGTGCTTTGACCAGGTCATCGACCGAGCGGGTGCAGGGCTTTGTCGATGCGGCGGCGTCGTTCGAGCAGCACAGGGAAGAACGATCCTGAGCGCAGTTTGGAAATCTTCACCGACACATCACCGGCTGGGGTGGATACCGAGTTGGTGCGGTGGCCGTTGCGGTGGGTGGAGCGTTCCGCGGAACGCACGTAGCGGCCGGCCCCAATCTTCTCGGTGTCCTCGGCTTCGATCAGCGCCTGCAGGCCGGCACGCACCAGTTCAGCGAACGCCGCGCCGGAATCGGCGGAGGTGAGTGCATCGAGCTGGGGAGCAGGCCAGAATGGTCGTGGCTAATCGCGTGTGTGTCCTTAATGTGAGTCACTTTGGTAGGTAACTCATTGACCACTACGCGATGGCCCACCTCCAGCCGTCACGACACGCCGTGGACAGGTGTCCTGCATTGGCTGACGTCCGAAACCCCACCACTCCAGGGGACGTACCCGAACCACGGCTACCCGAAACTGCAGGTCGAAGCTGTTTGGCAAGCGAGTCCAGACTTTCCACCCAATCCCAGTCCAGAAATTCGCTGTTTGCCCAGGTCACCAGTCCAGACTTTCACCGCGCGCGGCAGCAGCTGCTGGTTGCTCCGGCAGACAAGTGTTGAGACTCACGCCGGTCGATCGGTGGTCGCTACGCTGGCTGGCGACGAACTCAGTTGGCACGTAGCGGTCGCGGATAGCGAGGGCAGCGCCAATATGGACCGATGCCCGCCGATGACGCCGTAGGACAAGTTCATGAGCTCAAGCAGTTTTCCGTCAGGATCAGGCAGGGATGGCCGACGAGTACGACCGCATCTTTACCCGCGCGACGGAGGACCCCGGGACTGCGGGCCGATGAAGGTGAGGAGAACTGGGCGTCCCCACTTCGTCAGTGGCTGCCGACCGGGTACACCGTGGCCACCAAGGGACGGGTGTTGTTCACCGACAAGACTGCATCACCTGAAGTAGACGTGATGGTTCTACGTCCAGGTTATCGACATCGGTGCAGCAGTTCCAACGTCGTCAGAGTGATGGCGTCGAGCGCTTCCCTGCGCTTGTTGTTGCGGCAGTGGCCAGCAGGATGAGGCCGACACCGCAGGCGGCGACGATGAGCCATCCCGGGGCCAGCACCCCGGAAAGCTCGGCCGATCTGACATCGCTCGCCGGTGTCAACGCCGAGCCGAGCAATCCTCCGGCCACGGCGATCCCGACGGCGGCACCGACCTGCCGGGCGGTCGACGTGATGCCGCCGGCCACACCGGCCCGCTCGGCCGGGAGACTGCTCACCGCGGTGTTGGTGATGGGCGCGTTCGCGAAACCGATACCGATCCCGAACAACGCGTACGCCACCAGCAGCAGCAGAACCGACACGCCACCGTCACCGACCAATGACCCGGTGGACATCCAAGCGAGCAAACCACCGGCGGCCATGAAGCCACCAGCGATGAACAGCGGCCTGCGCGGGCCCCTCGAAGCGACCATCCGGCCGGAGAGTGGTGCACAGACCGTCGCCCCCGCGGCTATGGGAAGGACGGCCAGGCCCGTTGCCATGGGCGCCCAGCCGCGTCCCACCTGGAGGTAGAACGTGGTGAACAACAGGGTCATCGAGATCGAGACAAATACGGCCAAGGCCCCGAGGACGGCCGCGGTGAACTCGGGTTGACCGAATGCCGAGAGGTCGATCAGCGGCGCGGAGCGGCGTGTCTCCACACCGATGAAGACACCCGCCACAACGACGAGACCCGCATAGATCGCCAGCATCGCCGGCGCGGTCCACCCGACATGCGGCCCTTCGATGAGTGCGCCGACGCCGAGCGCGAGCAGGGCAATCAGCAGGAGCTGACCGGCTGGATCGAGACGCCGTGTCCGCACACCGTGCGACTCCGGCACCACCGTCAGCACAGCGACCAGGGCTACGAGCACCAGCGGTACGTTGATCCAGAACACCGACCGCCACTCGAAGTTGTGGAGCAGCACGCCACCGAGCACGGGCCCGGCGGCCATGCTCAGTCCGAATACCGACGCCCACACGCCGATCGCCCTGGCCCGTTCGCGCGGATCCGGCGTCGCCGCCACGACGATGGCCAACGCGACCGGACTCAGCATCGACGCTGCCACCCCCTGCAGCGCACGGGCCGCGATCAGCACACCCGCGTTCGGTGCCAGCGCGCACAACAGCGATGTCACACCGAACCCGATCAGCCCGATCAGGAACACCCGACGACGACCGAATCGGTCGGCGATGGCACCCGAGGTGATCAACAGGCTCGCGAACACGATCGTGTAGGCGTCGACGACCCACTCCAGTCCGCGGGCGCCGATCGCCAGACCGTCTCCAATAGATGGCAGAGCAACATTGACGATCGCGGTGTCGAGCCCTACGAGGAACAGACTCGACGCGCACACCACGAGCACCAACCGGCGTCTGGATGCGCTGAGGACATCGGACTCGGCAGTGGACACAGGCGAACCCCCTTGGACCACTGTCTCGTGGCCTGGATGCGTGAACAGAACGACGTGAGTGTGCACGGGCCACATCAGCGATCCCCAGCGTTCTTGCAGAAACCGCAAACAATCCGGCCGTGTCACACACAGGCCGTCACACTTGAGCGGTGAACCGTGACGCACCGCCGACACCCGATGCCGATGTCACCGCGATCCTGGACGCCATCGGGCCACGGTTGCGCAGGCTCCGACAGCAACGCCGGCTCTCTCTGGAAACGGTCGCGAACGACGCCGGACTCACTGCCAGCACGTTGTCACGTCTCGAGGTCGGCAAGCGACGGCCGACGCTGGACCTGCTCATCCCGCTGGCCGGGGTCTACCGCGTCTCACTGGACCAACTCATCGCCCCACCGCCCAGCGGCGATCCGCGGGTGCACCTGACGCCCTTCCGACACGACACCGGCAGCGTCGTCATCCCCCTGACCGGCTATCCGGGACGGATTCAGGTGTTCAAGCAGGTACTCTCCGCTCGCGCACCGAAGCTCGTCACCCATCCGGGCTACGAATGGCTCTACGTCCTGGCCGGGACGCTGCGCGTCATCGTCGCAGAGCGCGACGAGATACTCACGGCGGGCGAGGTCGCCGAATTCGATACCGCAGAACCCCACTGGTTTGGCCCGGCGGACAACTCAACCGTCGAGATCCTGCACTTGTTCGGACCGCACGGTGACCAGCCGGTGCGGTGGTCTGAAGGACTCACGCACCACCCGTAGGCGCCAGGCCCGCAACCACCATCGCACCGAGCGCTTGCGCACCCGACGCAAACGGCTCGGTACCGTCCTCGGTCAGCGTGTCATGCAACGCTTTCAGTCCGTCGAAGGCGCCGATCAAGGCGATGGCGACGCTCACCGAGTCGAGATCGGCCCGCACCTCCCCGCGCTCCTGGGCTTCGCCGACTACTGCGCCGACAAGATCGACCCATTCCTGGTTCACCTCGGCCACCCGTCGACGAACCGGACTGTCCTGCCCCAGGTCGGTGAGGTTACGGGTCAGTTTCGACACCGCCCACACCGTCGGGTCGTCTCGGTGAATGGTGAGCATCGTCGGCAGCAGCGCCTCCAGACGACGACCTGCGGGGACGCTCGACAAGGCGCTGCGCACTTTGCTGACCCACTCACGGTTCTTGTCCTCCAGAACCGCCAGCGCCAGCGACTCCTTGCTGTCGAAATGAAAATAGACGGCTCCCTTGGTGAGGCCGGTGGCGTCGACCAGTACTGACATCCGTGCGTTGTCGTAGCCCAGGTCGGCGAAGACCGTCGCTGCCGAATCGACGATGTGCGCTCGGGTACTCGCCCCCTTGGCCGTCGGTCCCGCAGGTCGTCCCACAGTCCTGCCTGACTGTCTGTTCGTCATCGGTACCCCTTCTTGCACATTCAGCTCCAATAGTTAATCATACATTTGCAATACCGTCCAGTCGGTTTATTTATTGAAGGAGAATCCATGTCCGACTTCGCAGACGCACTGTTGCGCGAAAAGACGGTGCTCGTCACCGGCGCGTCATCCGGGATCGGGCGCGTTTTTGCCCAGCGCGCATCCGCCCACGGCGCGCGACTGGTCTTGGTCGCTCGCCGCACCGATGTGCTGAGCACGCTCGCCAAGGAACTACACGCATCGCACGGCACCGATGTGCGCGTGATCTCCGGTGATCTGTCCCGCCCCGGCGCCGGGACCACATTGTTCAATGACGTTGTCGCACAGGGCCTGAGTGTCGACGTCCTGGTGAACAATGCGGGAGTCGGCGCCCACGGGGATCTGGTGACGGCCAACTCAGTCGACATCGTCTCCCAGATCCAACTGAACGTAACCACCCTCGCCGAACTCACCACGTTGTTCCTGCCGGCGATGACGGCCAGAGGCAGCGGCACGGTGATCAACATCGCCAGTACCGCGGCGTTCCAGCCAATCCCCCACATGGCGGTCTACGGCGCGACGAAGGCGTTCGTCCTTTCCTTCACCAGGGCGCTGTGGGCAGAGACCAAGTCGACCGGCGTCCGCGTCATCGCCGTATGTCCAGGTGCCACAGATACAGAATTCTTCGACATCGTCGGCGAGGCCGCATCCGTGGGGCGGCGACGCACTCCCGACGACGTGGTGGACACGGCGTTGCGCGCCTTGCGTCGCCACCGACCCGATGTCGTCGACGGATTCTCCAACGCCGCAGTCGCCGCCCTGAGTACCCGACTGCCCGCCAGGGTCGCCATCGCGGCGGCCGAACGGTCCGTACGCCCCTGAAGCAAATGCCCAGGTTCCACCAACGATCGACTAACGAAAGAAGTACCAACACATGTACATTCACGACTTTGCTGTAGCCGCAGCCGCCGCGGTGAACGCCCACGATCCTGCCGCGGTACTCACACTGTGGGCAGAACCCGCCGCCTACAACTCGCCCCTCACCGGACCCCAGGCCGGACTCGACGCATTGCGTTCGCGCGAAGAATCGCTCTTCGGTGCGTTCAGCGACCTCCGCGCCACCATCACGCCGCTGGGTCAGGAAGGACTCACCGGTGCGATGTTGGTGAGGTTCGACGGCACGCATGACGGCCTTTATGCGGGATTGCCTGCCACGGGCAACACGATCGCGCTGGAGATGGTCGCCATCGTCGACTTCGACGAAAACGGCAAAGTGGTCAGCGAACGTGTCATCCTCGACACCGCCGATGTCGCAGCCCAGCTGACCCCATTGAGCTGAATTCTTCTCGTCCCCCCAGCCGCCATCCGAAGGCGGCCGATCACGCTCGAAGACGAGAGCCGATACAGTCGCTGCGACCCGGCGTCGACGATCGATTCCAAACGACGTCGCTATTCGCGACATGAACTGCGCCACGCACATCACCAGGCCGCGGTAGCCTGCCTCTACCAGCGGCACGAGTCGCGCGACGGTGCTCCCCGATCGCCAAATGTGTGTCGAGTCGAAAGATGTGGGTGCTGCAGCACCCACATCTTCACGTAAGACACACATCTACAGCCCCCTCGGCCCACGGGGCCACTCAGTGTCTCCACAGCGACGAGCGGGCACACTGTGTTCGGAGAAGAGGGCGGTGAAGGTGGCGTGCGCATCCTTGTAGTCGACGACGACCATAACGTCGCCGAGACAGTCCGCAGGATGATGGTGGCCGAGGGCTGGGTGGTCGACGTCGTGCACGACGGTGCGCTCGGCCTGGAGAAGGCCACCTCCGAGCGCTTCGATGTGATCGTGCTCGACATCATGATGCCGGGTCTCAATGGATACGAGGTCGTGCGGTCGCTACGGCGTTCCCAGGTGTGGACACCCGTGTTGATGCTGACGGCCAAGGACGGCGAGTACGACCAGGCCGACGCCTTCGATTTCGGCGCTGACGACTATCTGACCAAGCCGTTCTCGTTCATCGTGTTGATCGCGCGCATGCGTGCTCTTGCCCGCCGTGGTGCACCCGAGCGACCAGCGGTGCTCACCGCCGGCACCCTGTCTCTCGACCCGGCAGCCCACGTCGCCGCCCGCGGCGAGACAGAACTCACCCTCACGCCAAGGGAATTCAGCATGCTGGAGTTCCTGATGCGCCACAAAGGTGAGGTGGTGACCCGAGCCGAGATTCTCGACTCCGTCTGGGACGTGAACTATCGCGGCGACGAGAACATCGTCGAGGTCTATGTGAGCTATCTCCGCAAGAGAATCGATACCCCGTTCGGGTGCAAGGCAATTCAGACGGTGCGCGGGGTCGGATACCGCCTGGCGGCTAACGGAGGCAGCTAGGCACGTAAAGGCTAGTCCAAACCCTGCTCGACGCTCATCCGAAAGCCGACTGCCGCTCCCCCACCATCGGCGTCCGTGATCACCACGGTCCCCCCGTGGGCGCGGACGATCTCCGAGACAATGGCCAGTCCGAGACCTGAACCGCCTGATCCGCGCTGCCGCGAGGCGTCGAGGCGCACGAACCGCTCTGTGACACGGGCTTTGTCGTCGTGAGGGATACCGTCACCGTCGTCGGCAACCATGATCGTGACCGTGGCATCCGCGACGTCTCTCGACATCGTCACCGACAGGCGGCTCGAGGCGTGACGGGCAGCATTGTCGGCGATGTTGCGCAACGCGCGTGCAAGCTTGTCTGCATCACCGCAAACCCGAGCGGCAACGATTCGTGCGTCGACGACGTGATCGGTCATCGCTTCGAGTCGGGTGACTTCTGCACTGACGATCTCGTCGAGATCGACGTCATCGAGAAGTAGTGGCACTCCGCTTTCATCTGCCCGGGCAAGGAGCAGGAGATCGGCAACCATCTGTTGCAGGCGCAGAGCGTCTGGGAGCATCACGGAATCGACCGTGGCGGGGTCGATGGGCTGGCGTTTGACACTCGAAAGGTCAAGCAGCCCAACAAGTGTGGTCAGTGGACTGTTCAGCTCGTGTGACGCATCGTTGACAAATTGCAGCTGCTGCGTTCGTGACACCTCGATACGGGCGAGCATCTCGTTCATGGTGACGGCCAGCGCAGAAACCTCGTCGCCCGTTGCGGGTACCGGGACCCGTTGGGTGAGGTCACCGCCCGAGATCTCCTCGACGCGTTCGCGGATGTCGTCGACGGGGCGCAGCGCGCGTCCCACGAAAACGTAAGTGAGGAAGGCCATTCCGACAACGACGAATGGAAAGACGATGGAGCACAGTATCCCTAGTGCGACAACGGTGGCGTTGATGGGCGCCTCCTCCGCGCCGACCTGGATGGTGAAAACTCCTTCGGGCGTCTTGACCCCGTAGGCGCTCGCTTGGAATTCCTGCTCGGTGTCGGTGGCGTGCGCGCCGTGAATCGTCAACCGCTGCCCGGCGGCCAACGGAGGCGACATCGGTTGCGAGTAGACGGGTTTGTTGACCAACCTCAGAGCACCCGACTCGTCGGTGATCTGTACGACCGCAATGTTCTGACCGCTCGCGAGCAGTGCCTGGTCGAGACCCCCGACCCCTTCAGCCGACAACGAGCTCGCGATCTGCTCTGCGCGCGCGAACGTGGCGGCATCGGCACTCCGCAGCAACACGTGATGCAGTGCTTCGACCATCACCACTGCCGCGATTGCCAACGCGCATGCGACGAGACCGGTCGCGAGAAGCGTGAGGCGCATGCGTACAGGACGAGTCCAGCCGACAAGTCGACCGAGAATCGTCCTTGCACGCTGATACACCCTCTGAAGCCTAGTCGGCAGTGCGTATCCGTAATGGCGCTACTCAGCGTCCCCTAAGCTTCCACAGGCAAGGATGCCCCACATGTGTGTCGGTCCTCCCGAGTCGGCAGACGGAGCCGCTCGTGAACGCTGACCACACCGTCGTCCATCTCGGTCCAGCCCTGGCAATTGCCGTCGCGGTGCTCGCCGTGATCGCGATCGCCGTCAACCGATACAACGATCGCGCACTCGCCGCAGCGACCGCACGGGCCGCGATCCGCGCAGTCTGCCAATTAGCTGCTTTGGCAGCAGTATTGGCGCTCGTCATCCACTCGCTGTGGGCATCGGCAGTGTTCGTGGTCGTCATGGCGATCACCGCTGCGGCAACCTCGGCAGGCCGCGTGTCAGCACACCGCGCCGGCGTGCGGAAGACAATCCTGTGCCTCGTCCCGGTATCAGCCAGCACAATCCTGATCGTCGTGACACTGGTTGCTGTGGACGTGCTACCCGCCACCGGAATCGCGATCATCCCGACCGCCGGAATCATGTTCGGGGGTGCGATGAATACGACGTCGATCGCCGGCAAGCGTGCGCATGATGAACTCCGCACTCGGCACGGCGAGGTCGAAGCCGCACTGTCACTGGGATTCTTGTCGCGCGATGCCCGACTGGAGATCATCAGACCCACCGCCGCAACAGCGTTGATTCCCGGACTGGATCAGACCCGCTCCGTTGGCCTCGTCACCATTCCAGGCGCATTCGTCGGCATGGTTCTCGGTGGAGCCTCGACCACAGCAGCGGCGATCATGCAACTCTTCGTCTTGATTTCGTTGCTGGCTGTGAGTGCAGTCGCCGCACTGGTCACTGTCGAAATGGTTTCCCGAGACCTTCTCTGACAGAGGCGAAGGTGGGATGCCACCGGCCTCTACGATCAGTGATGGGCAGAAAACCACTCCGCATACTCGGTGGCCCATACACCAGCCAGGTGTTCTGCCTGCCGCGCCGCGGAGGCTCCGTCGGATATGCCATCACCGTCGACTGCCAGAATCACCGCGACGGCGCCGAGAACCAGCAGGATCGACACGATCAGGGCATTGCGCCCTTGTCGAGCCCTCTTCATGCTTCTGTATCCGTTGTCCATTGCTCGCCGCCTCCTGGTCTTCAGTTGCTCGCGACGTGTGTGTTGTCACCTCTCGGCGAAGTCCTCGTCTGGTTCGGACAATGGCCACGTCGAGACGTCCACTCCGCCATGGCCACTTCGACGACGGGGAGCACGAGTAGCGTTGCAGCGCAGGCGACAACAACGGCAGCTACCACATCTGAGATCCAATGGACACCGAGATACAGGCGCATTGCGCAGACGAACACAACCGCGACGATCGCGCACACCCACAACGCAGTGCGAGCACTACCGCCCGCCGACCGTGCTCCGAGGGACGCTACGGCGACCACCAGTGCAGCAGTCCCAGCCACGTGGCCAGAGGGAAACGAATAGGTGGTTTCCAATACGCCCACCTGGTCTATGACCGGCGGGCGCGGGCGCGCAGCCAGCACTTTCAACGTCGCACACAGCGCCCCCGCGCTTGCGACTGTGGCAACCAACATGACGGCACGTAGGACACTCGCATCGCGCACCAACAGAATGATCGCCGCCAGAGCAGTCCAGACGGCAACCGCACACGGGCTGAAAACCTGCACCGCGACGTCGAGGACCAAGGTCCGGTAAGGCGTATGAAGTCTTGTCGTCGCCGACATAATCGTCGTGTCGATGGGCAGTGGGCCGCCGCCCGAGATGCGCAGGGCGACACCCGCACCCGCAAGGGCAAGAACTAACGCTGATCCGCCAGAAACGCGAATGTAGCTCGACATGATGTCACTATTGATCAGCAGCCCTGTGGAGATGCTGAGTCACGCTGAGTGCAAAAGTTATCTAGTACACGGTTCATCAGCCGTCGCCGCTCGACGAAGCCGCGGGCCATCTCAACGGCCGCTGAGATTCTTAACCGGCGCTGAGTCCGATTCGCAGGCATGCCGCGACCTCAATACTGTTGACTGCGTCGGTGATTCGACGCAGTCGCGGAGTCCTTCAATCACCCTTCGTATGTGCGGCTTTCGCGATGACGCGCGAGCGCGTCACACTTCCGGAAACCCACGATAGGAATCTCTATGTCAGAGTCCTCTCACGACGCTTCGGCGTCGGTGACGCCTACCGAAGCGAAGTTGCCGAGCCGAATTCGTACCGGCCTGAACGAGCGACTGGCCATCAAAGTACCCGCGATCGGTGTCATGTTCTGGGTTGTCAAGATCGTGACGACCGGTATGGGAGAGGCGATGTCGGACTATCTGACGACATTCGGGCTTGCGGTTCCCGTTGTCGTGGGCGTCGTCTGGATGGGTATGAGCTTGTGGCTACAGCTACGGTCGCGCGCCTACCACGCACCCACCTATTGGTTCGCGGTAGCGGGCGTGGCGGTGTTCGGTACGGTCGTTGCCGACGGGCTGCACGTCGTCGGACTGTCCACAACAGAAACAAGTCTCGGCTACGCGTTCGCACTCGGACTGTGGATGACCCTGTGGTACCGGACCGAACACACGCTCGACATCCACGAAGTCACCACGCGCCGCAGAGAGATCTTCTACTGGGGCACAGTCCTGTTGACCTTCGCACTCGGAACGGCGTTGGGCGACTGGAGCGCATTCTTCCTCGGATTGGGATTCGCCGGCTCCATCGTGCTCTACGCATGCCTCATGGTTGTGCCAGGCGTGTGCTGGAAGTATCTCCGCCTCAATGCCGTCGCCGCCTTCTGGACCGCGTACGTGCTCACCCGCCCGCTTGGTGCTTCGGTGGCTGATTGGCTCGGCAAGCCGCAACCGATCGGACTGGGTTTCGGCGACGGTGTCGTCGCCATCGGATCGCTCGTCCTTGCGACCATCCTCGTCGCATTCCTCTGGCGCACCGGGTCCGACGACCCCAACAATTCCGCACCTCGTCCCCGGTCGCTCCGGCGCACACTCAGGATCTCCTAAGCTCACCCCCGGCATCATGCTCGCTGATGACAACACAGGTTACGGCGACCGTCGCAAACTACCTTCGCACCATCTTCGACCTTGAGGAAGATCGTGCGGAGGTTCGTCGCGCACGCATCGCCGAACGCACAGGGAATAGCAAAGCAGCTGTCGCCCAGATGCTTCGGAGAATGAGAGATCAAGGATTGCTCGACTTTGCCGACGAGCGGCTCGTGGTTCCCACCAGGGCGGGGCGCGATCTCGGCGTCGCTTTGACCAGGCGACACCGACTTGCCGAGAGGTTGCTCGTCGACGTCGTCGGCCTGCCTCGCCTACAGGCTCACCGAGTTGCGTCGGGCTGGGAGCTGTCCATGGACGAAGCCACCGAGATACAACTCATGCACCTCTTGCGGTACCCAACCACCGATGCCTGGGGAAATCCGATACCCGCGCTCTGGCAACTAGGCTTTCACGACAGCCCGATCCTGCTACCCGGCCTCCCACTGTCCGAAGCTGTACGCGACGCAGGTCCCGTCAGACTATCGGTGCAAGCCTTTTCCGAGCATCTACTCAACGCCGAATGCGCCGTCACACGTCTGATCGAGGCCGGCATCCAACCGGGCGCAACCATCGTTGCCAGAAGGCAGGGCGCCGCCGTGTGCGTATCCGGTAACGAATCAGTCGACCTTCCAACACAATTGACGGCCTCGATTCGTGTCACGCTGCTCGGCGCCGCGGACACGGACGCACAGACCCACTGATCGTCGCGGTCGCGCGACCTTCTCCCGACCGACAACTTGTGTGTCGAATCGAAGGATGTGTGTGCTGCAGCACCCACATC
>NZ_DLSO01000023.1:0-22150 GCF_002500165.1 Gordonia sp. UBA7860
CGGCATCGTGCTGCACGGCCCGACGCGAGCGTATGGCGGTACGTTCCTGCAGTTCGCCGACTACATGCGTCCGTCGGTGCGACTGGCCTCGCTCATGGAGATCGATCCGATTTACGTGTGGACACACGACTCCATCGGTCTCGGCGAGGACGGCCCCACCCACCAACCGGTCGAGCATCTCGCCGCACTGCGCGCTATCCCCCATCTCGATGTCGTGCGTCCCGCCGATGCCAACGAGACCGCTGCGGCGTGGGCCCACCTGATGACGCGCCGCAATCATCCCGTCGGCCTGATCCTGACACGTCAGAACGTTCCGGTCCTCGAGGGGACGTCGGCCGAGGGGGTCGCCGCCGGAGCGTACGTGCTCAGCGACTCCGACGACGATCCGCAGGTCGTCATCATCGGAACTGGCTCCGAGGTGCAGTTGGCCGTCGAGGCACAGAAGACTTTGGCCGAGAAGGGAATCGCGGCCCGCGTGGTGTCCATGCCGAGCATGGAGTGGTTCGACGAACAGCCACAGGGCTACCGCGACTCGGTACTGCCTCCGGCAGTGCCGCGGGTGTCGGTCGAGGCGGGTATCGCGATGCCGTGGTACCGCTGGGTGGGCAACGGCGATCAGATCGTGTCGCTCGAGCATTACGGAGCGTCCGCCGACTACAAGGTGCTGTACGAGAAGTTCGGTATCACCGCGGAGGCGGTCGTCGCGGCCTCGCTTCGCGCTGTGGCGGGCTGATCGCCGATTGAATCCACAACTCAACATCGAGATCCCAACCGAGGCAACCCACTAGAGGCGCTCCCACAAGGAGCGTGATGTTGGAGGAGAGAACCGTGACACAGAACGAGAAGCTCGCAGAATTGTCCGCAGCCGGGGTTTCGGTGTGGCTGGACGACCTGTCCCGAGACCTGATCAGCTCGGGGCAGCTCCAAGAACTCGTCGACACCAAATCCGTGGTGGGCGTGACGACCAACCCGTCGATCTTCCAGGCCGCTCTGTCCAAGGGCACTGCCTATGACGACCAGATCAACGAGCTGGCCGCGCGCGACACCGACGTCGACAGCGCGGTGCGCACACTGACGACCGACGACGTCCGTAACGCATGCGACGTCCTGCGGCCGGTCTTCGACCGCACCAACGGCCTCGACGGTCGGGTGTCGATCGAGGTCGACCCGCGCCTGGCGCACGACACCCAGAAGACCGCGGCTCAAGCGGTGGAGCTGTGGAAGATCGTCGACCGTCCCAACACGCTGATCAAGATCCCGGCAACGAAAGAAGGCCTGCCTGCGATCAGCCGCACCCTCGCCGAGGGCATCAGCGTCAACGTCACCCTGATCTTTTCGGTGGAGCGCTACCAGGAGGTCATGGACGCCTACCTGAACGGGCTCGACGCCGCGCTCGCCGCAGGACACGACATCTCGAAGATCCACTCCGTGGCGTCGTTCTTCGTCTCTCGCGTCGACACCGAGGTGGACAAGCGTCTCGACGCCATCGGCACGCCACAGGCCGTGCAGCTCAAGGGTTCGGCAGCGCTGGCCAACGCGCGGATCGCCTACCACGCCTACCAGCAGGTGTTCGAGATCGATTCCCGCTTCCCCGCTCTGCGAGAGCAGGGCGCGTTGCCGCAACGCGCACTCTGGGCATCGACCGGTACCAAGAACCCCGACTACGCCGACACGCTCTATGTCAGCGAACTCGTCGCTCCCAACACGGTCAACACCATGCCGAGAAAGACGATGGACGCGTTTGCCGACCACGGCTGGGTCGACACCAAGTCGATCGTGGGTCGCGCCAAGGAGTCGCGTGAGGTCTTCGACGCCATTTCGGCTGTCGGCGTCGACTTCTCGGACGTGTTCAAGGTGCTCGAGGACGAGGGCGTGACCAAGTTCGTCGACGCGTGGACCGACCTCCTCGGCGCAACCGAGGAGCAGCTCTCCGCTGCGAAGAAGAGCTGACGTAGGTGGCAGACACCGCGGGATGGAAGAACCCGCTGCGCGACCCACGTGACAAACGTCTCCCTCGTATCGCAGGCCCGTGCAGCCTCGTCATCTTCGGCGTCACCGGAGATCTCGCACGCAAGAAGTTGATGCCGGCGGTGTACGACCTCGCCAATCGGGGGTTGTTGCCGCCGTGGTTCGCGCTCGTCGGTTTCGCCCGACGGGATTGGGACGACGAGGATTTCGCGAAAGTCGTCCACGACGCCGTTCGCGAGCACGCAAGGACAGGCTTCCGCGAGGAGGTCTGGGAACGTTTGTCGGAGGGATTTCGGTTCGTCCAGGGTTCCTTCGACGACGATGCAGCATTCGACCGCCTGCACGAGACGCTCCTGCGGCTCGACAAGGAGCGCGGCACGGACGGTAATCACGCCTTCTATCTCTCGATTCCGCCCAACGCGTTCCCCACGGTCTGCGAGCAACTCGAACGCAGTGGGCTGGCCGCCGAGGAAGGCGACAACTGGCGTCGCGTGGTGATCGAGAAACCCTTCGGGCACGATCTGCAGTCGGCCAAGGAACTCAATGCCATCGTCAATGCCGTGTTCCCGGAGTCGTCGGTGTTCCGCATCGACCACTATCTCGGCAAGGAGACGGTGCAGAACATTCTCGCGCTGCGCTTCGCCAACCAACTCTTCGACCCGCTGTGGAGTTCGCACTACGTCGACCACGTGCAGATCACCATGGCCGAGGACATCGGGCTCGGCGGCCGCGCAGGCTACTACGACGGCATCGGTGCGGCACGGGACGTGATCCAGAACCATCTGCTGCAACTCATGGCGTTGGTGGCGATGGAAGAGCCGATCTCGTTCGAGCCCAAGCAGTTACAGGCGGAGAAGATCAAGGTGCTCTCGGCCACGAGCAACATCCTTCCGCTCGACGAGAACACCGCACGCGGCCAGTACGGCCCCGGCTGGCAGGGCAGCCAGAAGGTCCCCGGACTGCTCGAGGAAGAGGGCTTCAGCGCCGACTCCATCACCGAGACGTATGCGGCCATCGCGCTCGAGGTGGATTCACGACGCTGGGCCGGTGTGCCGTTCTATCTGCGTACCGGAAAACGCTTGGGGCGCAGGGTCACCGAGATCGCGCTGGTGTTCAAGCGCGCGCCGCATCTACCGTTCGACAAGACGATGACCGAGGAGTTGTCCCAGAACGCACTCGTCATCCGCGTCCAACCGGACGAGGGCATCACCCTGCGGTTCGGGTCGAAGGTCCCCGCGTCGAGCATGGAGGTCCGCGACGTCAACATGGACTTCAGCTACGGCACCGCCTTCACCGAGGCTTCGCCGGAGGCCTACGAACGTCTCATCCTCGACGTCCTGCTCGGCGAGCCGTCGCTGTTCCCGGTGAACGACGAGGTCGAATTGTCCTGGAAGATCCTCGATCCCGTCCTCGACCACTGGGCGCAGGCAGGCCGACCCGACACCTATGAGTCGGGTACCTGGGGACCCGACTCCGCCGACGAGATGATGGCCAGGACCGGGCGAACGTGGCGGCGACCCTGACCCGGCCGAGCCCGATCGTCCGGCTTTTGCCGCATCCCCTGCACGCGCCGAGGAGGCACTGATGATCGTCACCCTGCCCGACACGACGACCAACGAGGTCGCCAAAAAGATCGTCATGGTCCGCGAATCCGGAGGCGCCATCAGCCTCGGACGCGTGCTGACCCTGGTGGTCGTCGCCGAACACGGCGAACCGACCGAGGCGGCCATCGAGGCGGCAATCGGTGCCAGTAGCGAACACCCGAGCCGGGTGATCGTGATCTCGTGCGATCCGCGCGGCGAACAGTCACGACTCGATGCGGAGATCCGTGTCGGCGGTGATGCGGGTGCGTCGGAGGTCGTGCTCCTGACGCTCCACGGTGAGCTGGCGAATCATCCACGCAGCGTCGTGACTCCGTTCCTGCTGCCGGACACCCCCATCGTGACGTGGTGGCCCGGTGCCGCGCCCGAGGATCCTGCCAAGGACACGATGGGCAAGATCGGGCGTCGGCGGATTCTCGACGCGACGAAGTCGGCGAATCCGGAAACGGTCCTCGAACGCAGGCTCGCCACCTACGCCCCCGGCGACACCGACCTCGCGTGGACCCAGATCACCGGCTGGCGAGCGCTGCTCGCCTCGGCCGTCGAACGGCCTCCACACACCCCGATCACCGCGGCCGAAGTCACCGGGCCCGCCATCTCACCGAGCGTCGATCTGCTTGCGGGATGGCTTCTTTCGACTCTCGGCGTACCCACGCAGCGGAAGATCGGCAGCTTCGAGGTGCGGCTGCACCGCGACGAGGGCACCACGGTCATGTCCGTCGACCAGAACGGCAACGCAGTACTCAGCGCCCCGGGCAAACCCGACGGCCGTGTGGCGATGATGCACCGTGACCTGCCGATCTGCCTGGCAGAGGAGTTGCGCCGACTCGACACCGACGACATGTACGAACTCGCCCTGCGCGGCGCAGTGGAACTACAGGCACAGGGAGCGCCGGTATGACGACAGAGACCCTCGTGTTCGACGACCGCGACATGCTGACCACCACGGCGGCAACGCGATTCGTCGACATCGTGTCGCGTGCGCAGGCCGAGCGCGGCATCGCGTCGGTGGTGCTGACCGGAGGGAGCAATGGAATCGGCATCCTGCGGGCCCTCGCGCCGGGAGGTCAGGTCGACACGAGCCCACTGGACTGGTCGCGCATCGACTTCTATTGGGGCGACGAACGATTCGTCGCGAGCGACGATCCCGAGCGCAACGTCGGGCAGGCCACCGACGCGCTCCTCGCGCATGTGCCCGTCGATCCGGCCCGTGTGCATCCCGTTGCGGCGTCGGACGGACCGTTCGGCGACGACATCGACGCTGCCGCACTGGATTACGCGGCCGTCCTCGCGGCAAACGCGGACAACGGCGTCTCCCCCGCTTTCGACCTCCACCTACTCGGGATGGGCGGCGAGGGTCACATCAACTCGCTCTTCCCACACACCGACGCGACCGCGGAGAACGTGCGGACAGTGGTTCCGGTGGAGAACTCGCCGAAGCCACCCCCGCGTCGGATCACGCTGACCTTCCCGGCGCTGAATCGATCGTCGGCGGTGTGGTTCCTGGTGTCCGGCGCCGACAAGGCCGACGCCGTGGCCGCCGCGCACTCCGGCGCGTCGCGCGACGACTTTCCGTGCGCCGGCGCGCACGGAACTTCGGAGACGGTGTGGTTTCTCGACGACGCGGCGGCGGGCAAACTCTCCGTCTAGCGTGCAGGTCTTCTCGTCCGGTCAGGTCAGGTGTCCGCGAGGATCGGCTTCATCGCAGAAGAACGCCTCCCATAATCCGAGCACCGGAGTACCGTGCGCGGTGATCACGCGGGCCGGTCGAGGTGCGCCCGGATGCTCGTCAGCAGCCACTGCGCGTAGTCCTCGGCACTCCAGCCGTTACGGATCACGAAGTAGTGGAACGATTCCGGGTCGGTCAGATGTGTCAGGATCACGGCGAATCGTGCTCGCTCCCCCTCCGACACAAGGCCGCGCGCCACGAACACGTGACTGCCGACGTCGATCTCGGCAGCCCTGGCCGCCTCGGAACGGCGCAGTGCCGCCCTGATCGCCGGATCGGCATCACCCGCGAGGAGCGCGGTGTGCCATAGCCGCGCGATGCGCGAGTGCCCGTCGGCCAGGAATCGGGTGTAGCGACCGAGCGCGACGTCGTTGTCCGGCTCGGCGAAGATGTCGCGCACTTCGGCCTGTTCGGCGAACAACTCGCCCTCCGCGCCCATGAACTCGCGCTCGAGGACCGCCGCCATCAGCTCCGCCTTCACGCCTGTGGCATGGACCGTGTGGAGCGACACCCCGGCACGACTTGCGATCTCCTTGATCGACGTGGCCGTGTATCCCTGTTCGCCGAAGAGATCGCGCGCCGCAGCGAGTACGTGTGCGCGCGTTGCGGCCGCTCGCCCACTGCGCAGCTGCGACTCGTATTTGCGTGCCACCTGTTGCACCTCGGTTCTCGTGCGGTTACATTGCTCATATTAACCAGAATTCGAATCTGGTGAAATTTTGAGCAGCCTCCGGAGGCCGACGATGAGTCACTATCTTCTCGCGAGCACTCCCCTCGTCGGCCATGTGGCACCGCTCGTCGCGGTTGCTCGTGACCTGACTGCACGCGGCCACGAGGTGACGATGCTGACCGGATCACGGTTCGCCCCCTCGATCCGCGTTGCCGGCGCCCAACCTCTTCCGCTTGCCGGCGTCGCCGATTTCGACGAGCGCGAACTCGACACCTATCTGCCCGACGCCGACCGATATCACGGCATCGGTCTGTCCCGGTATCAACTGACCCAGACCTTCGTCCGTCCGATGCCCGAGCAGTGGCGTGGTCTTCGGGCGGCTCTCGACGCCACCCCGGTCGACGCGATTCTGGTGGACAACTTCTTCCTCGGCGCGCTGCCACTCCTCGTCGGACAGCGCAGGCAGCGTCCGCCCGTACTGGCGGTCGGAGTCGGCCCGTTGGCGCAGTTCAGTCGCAACACCGCACCCCCCAACTCCGGATTCGCCCCGTCGTGGTCGCACGCGGGGATGCTCCGCAACCGGGCGATGAACTCCTTCGCGCGGAGAGTCCTCTTCCGATCGCTGCAGCGATACGCGATCGGACTGTACAGCGAGATGACCGAATCTCCTGTGCCGCCCGGGTTCCCGTTCGTTCTCGACGTCGCGGCATCGTTCGATTCCTACCTGCATCTCGGACCACGCGAGTTCGAATACCCCCTGGACGACCTGTTGCCGACCGTGCGCTTCGTCGGGCCGATCGACACGAGCAGCTCGATTCCCGCCCCGGAGATGCCGAGCTGGTGGAACGACGTCGACAAGAGTCGACCGATCATCCACGTCACACAGGGAACCCTCGCCAACTCCGACTTCGACACGCTCGTACGCCCAGCGGCCATGGCCCTGGCCGACATGAACGTGACGGTCGTGGCCAGCACGGGTGGGCGCCCTGTCGAAACGCTCGGGCAACTACCGGACAACTGCCGCGCCGCCGAGTTCCTCCCCTACGACCAGCTGCTACCCGCGACGTCGACAATCATCTCCAACGGCGGATATGGCACGGTCATGCTGGCGCACGCACATGGTGTACCAGCTGTGATCGCCCCCGGCGCCGAAGACAAACCCGAGGTTGCGGCGCGTGTTGCGTTCCACGGCACGGGGATCGACCTTCGCACCGGCACTCCGACGCACTCACAGATACGCGACGCAGTGGCCCGCGTACTCGACGACAGCAGCTACCGGCAGGCCGCTGCCACGCTCTCCTCCGCACTGTCGCAGTACGCCCCACTCGAGTCGATCGCACACGCGCTCGAGCACCCGTCGAGGCATGACCACCCCGTCGGAGGACGGTCGCGCCTGTGCACGAGCCGGGCCGGGCTACGCGCCGCCAGGCGCTAGCCGCTGTTGCGCAACGCCGTTGCCAGTCCGTTCATGGTGAGCTGGATGCCTCGACGTACCCGCGGGCTGTCGTCGCCTGCACGAAACCGCCGCAGCAGTTCCACCTGGAGCAGATTCAACGGCTCGAGATACGGGAATCGGTTGTACACCGAACGCTTCAGTGCGGCGTTGTCGGCGAGAAGATCATCGGTACCGGTGATCTTCGCGTACATCGCGAGGGTGCGCTCGTGCTCGTCGACGATCATCCCGAATACCTTGTCGCGCAACGCTTCATCCGGCACGAGCTGCGCGTAGCGGTGCGCGAGACCCATATCCGATTTGGCGAGCACCTGCGCCATGTTCGACATCACCGTGCGGAAGAACGGCCACTTCTCGTAGTAGCGGTGCAGGGTCTCGAGGCGCTGCGGGTCGTCGCCGACCCACTGCTCGAAGGCCGAGCCGGTCCCGTACCAACCCGGCAGCATCACGCGTGACTGCGTCCACGACAGCACCCACGGAATGGCGCGCAGGTCGGAGATCTTCTCGGTCTGCTTGCGCGACGCGGGGCGACTGCCTATGTTGAGTGCCCCGATCTCAGACAGCGGGGTCGACGTGGTGAAGTACTCGACGAACCCGGGCGTCTCGTGGACGAGCTTCGAATACGCGGCGCGAGCGAGCGCCGCCACCTCGTCCATGTTCTGGTACGCCTGCTCCGATTCGTCACCGAGACCCTCGACGTCGAGCAACGACGACTCGATGGTTGCCGCCAGAAGCGTCTCCAGATTGCGTTCGGCGACAACGGGTTCGGCGTACTTGGCGGCGATGATCTCGCCCTGCTCGGTGATGCGCAGCGAACCCTGGACCGCGCCCGGCGGTTGCGCAAGGATGGCGTCGTAGCTCGGACCGCCACCACGACCGACCGTCCCGCCTCGTCCGTGGAACAGACGAAGACGGATACCCGCCTTCTTGGCCGCCTCGACCAGGTCGAGCTCGCCGCGGTACAGCGCCCAGTTGGCAGCCATGTAGCCGCCGTCCTTGTTCGAATCCGAGTACCCGAGCATGACCTCCTGCATCCCCGCTTGCGAATCGACGAGGTCGCGGTAGAACGGCAGATCGAGCGCGGCGAGCAGGGTTTCCGCACCCTGCTGGAGGTCTTCGATGGTCTCGAACAGCGGGACGATCCGCACCGTCGAGACCAGCTTGCCATCGTCGTCGATATCGATCAGGCCTGCCTCTTTGAGCAGGATCATCGGCTCCAACATGTCGCTGACCGACGTACACATGGAGATGACGTAATTCGGTACGGACTGCGGGCCGAATGCCGCGACGGCGGCTGCAGCAGCGCGAACGATGTCGAGTTCCTTGCGTGCGAGCTCCGAGAGGTCCGAATCGGGCCTGGTGAGCGGACGGCGGGCCTGCAGCTCCGCCGACAGCACCGCAACGCGATCCTCCTCGGACAACGACAAGTAGTCGGGTGTGGCGCCCGCCCACGCCAGCAGCTCGGCGATGACCTCTTCGTGCATATCGGAGTTCTGCCGCATGTCCAGACCCGACAGATTGAATCCGAACGTCCGGACGCCCTCACGCAGGCGAAGCAGCCGATCGTCGGCGATGGCCTCATCACGATTCTCGCGGAGCGCTTCGTCGACGACGTCGAGATCGGCGAGGAGTTCGGCCGAATCGGCATACGGCGGCTTGCCGTCGATGAGGTCGAGATCCTCCTTCTGCAGCACGTCCGGGCCGAACAACGCCTCAGCTGTCGCGACCAGTCGAGCACGAATGTGCTTGAGCGCCAACCTGAATGGCTCGTCGGTTGCCGGGTCGTCGGCATCGACGCCCGCGAGTTCGACGAGCCGTCCGCTGGTCTCGATCAACCGCGCCGACATGCTCAGCTCCTGACGCAGCAGCCGCAGTTCGGACAGGTGGTGTCCGATCGCGGTACGCGCCGCAAGAGACGTCGCCAAGCCGACGACCTCGCCGGTGACGTAGGGATTGCCGTCGCGGTCGCCACCGATCCACGAACCCATCCGCAGGATCGGCTCGTCGGAGAGACCGGCCTCGGGATACGCCGCCTGCAGCGTCGACCGCACCGACGTATTGATCTTCGGTACGACGTCGAAGAACGAGGCGTCGTAATAACGCAGACCCGACCGGATCTCGTCCTGGATGGTGAGCCGTTCGAGGCGGATGAGCGCCGTCTGCCACAGGGTGAGGATCTGTCGCTCGATCGCCTCGATGACCTCGGTGTCCTCGTCGGAGGTGAGGTCGGTGCGACCGCGGAAGCGCATGAGCTCGGTGATGCGGTTCTGTGCGTCGAAGACCGTGCGACGTCGGGTCTCGGTCGGATGGGCGGTGATCACCGGGACAACCGTCGCGTCGGCGAGCGCCGCTCCCACCTGAGCGTCGGACAGGTCGGCGGCCGCGAGCTTCGCGTAGGTGGCGGCCAGGCTGCTGTCCTGGGGCGGATCGCCCGCGCGCACGTGAATGGCACGACGACGCTCGCGGTGGATGTCCTCGGCGAGATTCGCCAACAGCGCGAAGTTGCCGAAAGCCCGGATGACCGGCATTGCGGTGTCGATATCGAGATCGGTGAACATGTCGGCGAGCTCGTCACGGTCGATCTCTGCACGTCGGATGCGGAAGGCAGCGACGCGCGCAGCTTCGACCAGATCGAAGACCTCGTCGCCCGCGTGTTCTCTGATCGCATCACCGAGAAGGCCGCCGAGCAACCGAATGTCCTCACGCAACGGTTCGGTGAGGGCTCGCCCCTCGTCGTCAACGGAGATCAGATCATCGATGGACGTCGATGGACGCCAGGCCGGGGCACCGTGGGACGGATCGGTTGAGGTCATGTCCTCAAGTATTCAGGTATTCAGCGAACGGGGCATCTCGACGCGAACCGAACACGACAGAGCCGACAGAAGCCGACAACACAACTAGGGCAGACACAGCACAGGGGCCGCGCATCTGCGCGGCCCCTGTGCTGAAAGTGTCAGAAATACGTGATCTGGTCAGGAGTACTTGATGTCGAGTTCGACGCCGATGATGAGGATGAACCACACCAGGCCGACGAAGACCGTCAACCGGTCGAGATTGCGCTCGACAACGCTGGAACCCGACAGACTCGACTGCACGCCGCCGCCGAACAGCGAGGACAGGCCACCGCCCTTGCCGCGATGCAGCAGCACGAGGACGACCAGCAGAACACTGGTCACGATCAGACCGATTTCGAGCGCGAGCTTCATCCGGTGAGCATTCCTGTTTCGTCGTGTACGGCAGAGGGCAGGTTGGCCTCGATGCACGCATCAGCGCGCATGACGAAACCAACCTGCCACAGTCTACGCGTCGGGAGCTATGACCCCGCGAGCGACCCACGGCATGCGGGCACCGCCCTTCAGGGCAGTGGACCACCTGCCGCGATGGCCGAGAGCGTTGCGAAATCGTCGGCCTTCAGCGATGCACCGCCGACAAGTGCTCCGTCGACGTCGGGCTGTGCCCCGAGGTCGCCGACGTTCTTGGCGTTGACAGAGCCGCCGTAGAGCACACGGACCGTCGCCGCGGTGGCCTCGTCGGCCAACTCGGCCAGGGCGCCGCGGACCGCACCGCACACCTCTTGGGCATCCTGCGCACTGGCAACACGGCCGGTGCCGATCGCCCAGACCGGTTCATAGGCGACGACGATCTTGCCGATCTCCTCGGCCGAGAGACCTGCCAACGACGCCTTGAGCTGTTCGACGTTGTGCGAGACCTGGTTTCCGGCCTCACGGACGTCGAGGTGCTCGCCGATGCACACGATGGGGGTCAGCCCGTGACGCAGCGCCGCCTTGGTCTTGGCCAGCACCACCTCGTCGGTCTCACCGTGCAGGGTCCGACGCTCGGAGTGCCCGACGATGACGAAGGTGCAGCCGAGCTTCGCGAGGAACGCTCCGCTGATCTCGCCGGTGTAGGCACCCGAATCGTGCTCAGACAGATCCTGCGCACCGTAGGTGAGCAGCAACTTGTCGCCGTCGACGACGGTCTGCACGCTGCGGATGTCGGTGAACGGTGGGATCACCGTCACGTCGACCTTCTCGAAGTACTTCGCCGGCAGTGCGAACGCGATCTTCTGCACCAGGGCGATGGCTTCGAGATGGTTGAGATTCATCTTCCAGTTGCCCGCGATGAGCGGTTTACGAGCAGCCATCAGTCCTCCAGGACCTTCAATCCGGGCAATTCCTTGCCTTCGAGGTACTCCAACGACGCACCGCCACCCGTCGAGATGTGGGAGAAGCCCTCTTCCGGCAGCCCGAGCGTGCGCACGGCCGCAGCCGAGTCGCCACCGCCGACGACGCTGAACGCGCCGTTGTTGGTCGCGGTGATGATCGCCTCGGCCACACCCTTGGTACCCGCGGCGAACTTCGGGAACTCGAACACGCCCATCGGACCGTTCCAGAAGATGGTCTTGGCCCCGGTCAACACCGCGGCGAAGCGGTTGACCGACTCAGGCCCGATGTCGAGGCCCATCCACTCGGCGGGGATGTCCTCGACCGAGACGGTGTCGGAATCGGCATCGGCGGCGAACTTGTCGCCGACGACGACGTCGACCGGAAGATGGATGACGTCGGCGAATCGGTCGAGCAGGTCTTTGCAGACGTCGATCTGATCTTCTTGCAGCAGCGACTTACCAACCGAATGTCCTTGCGCGGCAAGGAAAGTGAACGCCATACCGCCGCCGATGACCAGGGTGTCGACCTTGGGGGCCAGCGATTCGATCACGCCGAGCTTGTCCGACACCTTCGAGCCACCGAGCACGACGGCATAGGGCCGTGCCGGATCGGTCGTCAGTGTCGTCAACACGTCGACCTCACGCTCGACGAGCTGACCCGCATAGTGCGGCAGCAGCTTGGCGACGTCGTACACCGACGCCTGCTTGCGGTGGACCACACCGAAACCATCGGAGACGAACGCGCCGTCGTCACCCACCAGCTCGGCGAGTTGGGCGGCCATCGACTCGCGCTCGGCATCGTCCTTCGACGTCTCGCGGGCGTCGAATCGAACGTTCTCGAGCAGCAGTACGTCGCCGTCGGTCAATCCTTCGGCGCGTGCGAGCGCATCGGGTCCGACGACGTCGGCGGCGAGCTGGACGTTGCGTCCGAGTTCTTCACCGAGACGCTCTGCGACCGGTGCCAACGAGTACTTCGAGTCCGGTTCGCCCTTGGGACGACCGAGGTGGGCGGCGATGACAACCTTGGCGCCCGCGTCGATCAGCGCGTTGAGCGTCGGCAGTGACGCGATGATGCGGCCCGGATCGGTGATCTTCGTTCCGTCGAGCGGAACGTTGAAATCCGACCGGACCAGCACCGCACGCCCTGAAACGCCTTCGGCCAGAAGGTCTTTCAGAGTCTTTACACTCATTACAGCGACTTACCCACCAGATCGGAGAGGTCGACGAGGCGGTTGGAGTAGCCCCACTCGTTGTCGTACCAGGAGCTGACCTTGGCGAGATTGCCCTCGATGACCTTGGTCAGGCCCGAGTCGAAGATCGACGAGTGCGGATCCCCCACGATGTCGGAGGACACGATCGGAGCGTCGTAGTAGCGGAGGATGCCCTTGAGCGGGCCCTCGGCTGCCGCCTTCATCGCCGCGTTGATCTCGTCGACCGACGGCGTCTTCTCGAGTTCGACGGTGAGGTCGGTGATCGAGCCGGTGGGGATCGGGACGCGCAGCGCGAATCCGTCGAGCTTGCCCTTCAACTCGGGGAGTACCAGGCCGATGGCCTTGGCCGCACCGGTCGAGGTCGGCACGATGTTGATCGCGGCAGCGCGAGCGCGACGCAGGTCCTTGTGCGGTCCGTCCTGGAGGTTCTGGTCGGCGGTGTAGGCGTGGACCGTGGTCATCAGGCCCTTGATGATGCCGAACTCGTCGTTCATCACCTTCGCGAACGGGCCGAGGCAGTTGGTGGTGCACGACGCGTTGGAGATGATGTTCTGGCTGCCGTCGTACTTGTTGTCGTTGACGCCCATGACGATGGTGATGTCCTCACCGGTCGCGGGTGCCGAGATGACGACCTTCTTCGCGCCGGCTTCGAGGTGACCCTTCGCCTTCTCCGCGTTGGTGAAGATGCCCGTCGATTCGACGACGACGTCGACGCCGAGGTCGCCCCACGGAAGCGCTGCCGGACCCTCGCGGACCTCGAGCGCCTTGATCTTCTGGTTGCCGACGACGATGGTGTCCTCACCCTCGAGCGACACGTCCTCGTCGAGGATGCCGCCGACGGAGTCGAACTTCAGCAGGTGTGCGAGGGACTTGTTGTCGGCCAGGTCGTTGACCGCGACGATCTCGATGTCGGTCTGGCCCAGCTTCTTTTGTGCCTCAACGGCACGGAAGAAATTGCGGCCGA
Organism: Gordonia sp. UBA7860; assembly: GCF_002500165.1. Taxonomy (NCBI): domain Bacteria; kingdom Bacillati; phylum Actinomycetota; class Actinomycetes; order Mycobacteriales; family Gordoniaceae; genus Gordonia; species Gordonia sp. UBA7860. Next base: position 13,762 of record NZ_DLSO01000023.1, read on the forward strand.
TTCGGCCGAATCCGTTGACGCCTACCCGAACAGTCACTGTGTGCTCCTTAAGCGGTTTCATCGGTCTCGGGCCTCACGGCCCGGGTCATGGGGCGGAGCCAAAGCGCCTCCGCGAACCCAGTCACCGTCCAGCCTAGTGGTCTCGAACACCTCCGGCACCCATTAGGGTCGCTAGCGTCAGGCGTCGTCGAGGAGATCCGACGTGACCGCCGATTCGGTATCGGGAATCCCTTCGGTGCGAGCCTTCTTGTCGGCCATCGACAACAGGCGCCGAATCCGTCCCGCGACCGCGTCTTTGGTCATCGGCGGATCGGCGAGTTGACCGAGCTCCTCCAGCGACGCCTGCCTGTGCGTGACACGCAGTTGCCCTGCGGCGATGAGGTGATCAGGGACTTCGTCGCCGAGGATCTCCAATGCCCGTTCGACACGAGCGGCCGCGGCGACGGCGGCACGCGCGGACCGTCGCAGGTTGGCGTCGTCGAAGTTCGCGAGGCGGTTCGCGGTTGCGCGCACCTCGCGTCGCATCCGTCGTTCCTCCCACACCAATCGCGTGTCGTGGGCGCCCATGCGGGTGAGCAGCGCACCGATGGCCTCGCCGTCGCGGATCACCACGCGGTCGGCACCGCGCACCTCGCGCGCCTTGGCAGACACACCGAGCCGACGCGCGGCCCCGACGAGTGCAAGGGCCGCTTCCGGTCCGGGACAACTGACCTCGAGGGCCGACGAACGACCGGGTTCGGTCAGTGACCCGTGCGCGAGAAACGCTCCGCGCCAAGCAGCTTCGGCGTCGGCGACGCTGCCACCGACCACCTGCGCGGGCAGTCCGCGCACCGGCCGGCCACGCAGGTCGAGAAGCCCTGTCTGACGCGCGAGCCCCTCGCCGTCCTTGGTGACGCGCACAATGTAGCGAGCGCTCTTACGGATGCCTCCGCTACGCAGCACGTGAACTTCGGAGGCATAGCCGTAGAGGTCGTGGATGTCGCGCCGCAGGCGGCGCGCAACGTTGCCCATGTCTACTTCGGCCTCGACCACCACGCGGCCAGCGACGATGTGCAGGCCACCTGCGAACCTCAACAGCGCAGACACCTCGGCCTTGCGGCAACTCACCTGTGTCACCGTGAGCCGGCTCAACTCGTCCTTCACGGCCGCGGTCATTGCCACCGGTCCCTTGCCTCCTGTCACCTGGTTCCCACACCCCTCGCTCGGGCGATACTTCAGACACCCGAGTCTCGCAACGTCCGTGCCTCAGACAATGGACCCAGCCTAGTCGGTGCCTTCACCTTCGCACAGTTGCTTCACCAGCGACGCGACCTTGACGGGGTCGTGCACATGCTGACCGGGGACGGCCAGATCCCCGACGCGCAGTTGTGCGCCGAAATTCTTCGCCGCCCGCACCAGGTGATCACGCTCGGCACCCGACGGTACAGACGCCGAGTCGACGACGACGTCATCGATCGACAACGTGTCGTCGTGCGCGTGCAGGACATGAAGGTGACGCTCGACCGAGAAGCCTGGCGTCTCCCCTGGCTCGGGCGCCAGATTGACGAACAACATCTTGCGGGCTGCGCTCTGACGCAACGCCTTTCGCTGCGCGGGCACGAGCACGTGTGGGATGACGCTCGAGAACCACGAGCCGGGCCCCAGTACGACGAGGTCGGCAGCGGCGATGGCGTCGAGAGCATCGTCACAGGCAGGCGGGTCGGGCGGCAGCAGACGCACGCGACGCACCTTGCCCGGTGTCGTCGCGACCGCGACCTGTCCCCGGATGACCCGACTGATCCGTGGATCGGATTCGAGACCGGACACATCCGCTTCGATCTCCAACGGGCCGGTCGACATCGGAAGCACCCGGCCGTCGACGTCGAAAAGTCTGCCCAATTCATCAAGGGCCGCGACCGGGTCGCCGAGAACTTCGGACAGGCCGGCGAGGAGCAGGTTGCCGATGGGATGCCCTGCGAGTGCGCCGTATCCACCGAAACGATGCTGCAGCGTGCGTGCCCACAGCTCGTGACGCGAGCGTTCCATCGCGCCCGGTTCGGGGTTGTCGCCTCGATCGTCGAGCGCGGCGGGTGCGCTCATCAGCGCGACCATCGCCATCCGTAGATCGCCGGGAGGGATGATGTCGAGTTCGCTTCGGAGCCTGCCGGACGAACCGCCGTCGTCGGCAACCGTCACCACCGCCGTGACGTTCGGGCTGAGGTACCTCATCGCCGTCAACGTCGCGTACAGGCCGTGGCCTCCGCCGAGCGCGACGATGCGGTCCGGGCTGCTCATTCGCGCCCCAGATCGCGGTGCATCACACGCACGTCGTATCGCGTCGAACCGGCGTCGTCTCCCGCAGCTTTCAACCGCGACGCGAGTTCTTCGGCGATCGCGACACTGCGATGCTTGCCGCCGGTGCAGCCGACGCTGATCGTCATGTACCGCTTGCCCTCGCGCAGGTAGCCCTTTCCGACGACCCCAACGAGATCGGTGTAGAGGCCGAGGAAGTGCCCCGCTTCGTCGTGCCCGAGTACGTAGTCGCGAACCGGTGCGTCGCGTCCGTTCTTCTCGCGCAGTTCCGACACCCAGTAGGGGTTGGGCAGGAATCGAACGTCGGCCACCATGTCGGAGTCGATGGGCAACCCGTACTTGAACCCGAACGACTGCACCGCGACGGACAGTCGTGGCTCGCCGTCGTGCGGATAAACCTCCTCGACGAGCTCACGCAGCTTCGACACCGTCAACGACGACGTCTCGACGACGAGGTCGGCGGAGTTCTTGATCGGGGCGAGGATGACACGTTCGCGAGCGATACCTTCAACGAGAGTCTCTTTGCCCTGCAACGGATGTCGACGACGAACCTGCTCGAATCTGCGAACCAGGACAGGATCGGTCGCATCGAGGAACAACACCTTGGTGGCGATCCCCGCGAGTTCGAGTTCGGTGCGCAGGGACTCCAACTGCGCACCGATCGACGGATCGGAAGCCCGCAGCACCACCGCCAGCCGGGTGACCGGCGGGTCGGACTCGCGCACGGTCTCGACCAGCGTCGAGAGCAACGGGGCGGGAACGTTGTCGGCGACGTACCAACCGTCATCCTCCAGGATGTTGGCGACGGTCGATCGGCCCGCACCCGACATGCCTGCCACGAACAGCACGACGAGTTGATCGTCGTCGGCGATCTCAGCCACTCTCTGCTCCCGTCTGGGTTGGAACACTTGGGACACCGTTCTGCTCTGACACACCGTTCTGATCTGACACACCGTTCTGGGCCGGAGCACCCGCGTTGACCGGTTCCAGCGCCTCGTGAACGGCGCGCGCCGTCGCCTCACCGATGCCGGGGACCTGTGCGATCTCGTCGATCGACGCCTCGCGCAGTCGGGCAACCGAACCGAAATGGGTGACCAGAGCGGTGCGGCGTGCGCGCCCGAGACCGGCGACACCGTCGAGCACCGATTCGGTCATCCGCTTGCTGCGCTTGCTGCGGTGGAAGGTGATCGCGAACCGGTGGGCTTCGTCGCGTACGCGTTGCAGCAGGAACAGCGCCTCGCTGTTGCGCGGCAGGATGACCGGGTCGTCGTCGCCGGGCACCCACACCTCTTCGAGGCGTTTGGCGAGGCCGACGACGGAGACGTCGTTGACGCCGAGCTCGTCGAGAACGGCTGCCGCCGCATGGACCTGAGGAGCGCCGCCGTCGACGACGTAGAGGTTGGGCGGATACGCGAACTTCTTCGGCGGCGGTGGCGCGGAATCGACCGCACGCGCGGAGATCTCGCCGGACGTCACGTGCACCGTGGTCGCCGCGGCAGCGTCCTGGTCGGCGCGGTGCCGCAGAAACCGCCTGCGGGTCACCTCCGCGATGGATGCCACGTCGTCGGAGTGTCCGTCGCCCGCCGCCTGCCGAATCGAATAGTGCCGGTAGTCGGACTTGCGGGGCAGTCCGTCCTCGAAGACGACGAGCGATGCGACGACGTCGGTTCCCTGGACGTGCGAGATGTCGACGCATTCGATGCGCAGGGGGGCCTGGTCGAGTCCGAGCGCTTCCTGCAATTCGGTCAGTGCGGCCGACCTGGTGGTGAGATCGCCTGCGCGCCTGAGCTTGTGCTGGGCGAGCGCCTCGCCCGCATTACGCTCGACGGTCTCGAAGAGTGCGCGCTTGTCGCCACGCTGCGGCACGCGCAGACTGACCTTCGACCCGCGCAACCCCGACAGCCACGCGGTGAGTTGCTCCTCGTCTGGCGGCAGCTCAGGGATCAGTACTTCTCGCGGGATCGCCTCGCTGCCGTCGAGATCGTCCTGCCGACCGTAGAACTGGGTGAGGAACTGCGCGACCTGCTCGGCGGGTGACTCGTCGTCGGGTTTCTCGACGACCCACCCTCGCTGCCCGCGCACGCGCCCGTCGCGGACGTGAAAGATCTGCACGGAGACCTCGAGGTCGTCGCCGACCATCGCGACGACGTCGGCGTCGGTGCCGTCACCGAGCACAACGGCCTGCTTCTCCATCGCGCGTCGCATCGCGCCGACGTCGTCGCGCAGCCGTGCCGCGCGTTCGAAGTCGAGTTGCTCTGCCGCCGTGTTCATCTCGCGTTCGAGGCGTCGGATCATCTGGTCGGTGCGTCCGGCGAGGAAGTCGCAGAAGTCGTTGACGATTGCACGGTGCTCGTCGGCACTCACACGTCCGATGCACGGTGCAGCGCACTTGTCGATGTAGCCGAGCAGGCACGGACGATCGATCTGGCGGTGACGTTTGAACACGCCTGCCGAGCAGGTTCTGGCCGGGAAGACGCGGGTGAGGAGGTCGACGGTCTCGCGGATCGCCCAGGCGTGGGAGTAGGGACCGAAGTACCGGACGCCCTTCTTACGCGGACCCCGGTAGACGAACAGCCGCGGATACTCTTCGTTCATGGTGACCGCGAGCATCGGGTAGGTCTTGTCGTCGCGATAGCGGACATTGAACCGAGGATCGAATTCCTTGATCCAGTTGTACTCGAGCTGAAGCGCCTCGACCTCGGTGCCGACGACCGTCCATTCGACCGACGCCGCGGTGGTGACCATCCGGCGCGTACGTGGATGCAGCGACGCCACGTCGGCGAAGTACGACGTCAGACGCGAGCGGAGGTTCTTGGCCTTGCCGACATAGATGACGCGGCCATGTGCATCGCGGAAACGGTAGACCCCGGGGTCGGTCGGAATCGTCCCCGGTGCGGGACGGTAGGTAGTCGGGTCTGCCACGGATTCCAGGCTAGTACGCGGCACCGACCGCAGCGGTGCACCCGCCGGTCAGGTCTGTGCCGAACCGCTCTGGTAACGCGCCGCGAGTTCGCGATAGCGATCCATCGCCTCGACGGCCCTGTCCCCGTCGCCCGCCTGGACCGCCAGCACCGGGATGTGCTCGTCTGCCGGCAGGAGCAACTGCGCACCGAACCCGCGGTCGGGGTAGGTCAGACCGCGCACCCGATCCCACTCGAACAGCCGGTCTCCCCACAGGTTGCGCACCGACACTCCCTGCTTGCCGACGCGCAGCCGCGGTCGAGTGAACAGCAGGATGGCGGCCGCGATGATCAGTCCGATGATGATGATCGCCGCCTGGTCCGACGCCCCGATGTTCTCCGGGCCGGTGTCGGAGATCGTCAGCAGCACACCGAAGACGATGTGGATGGCCAGCACGACGACGGCGACGACGACGGCGATCCGCGCGAGTCGGCGTGGTCGGTAGACCATGTCCCACTCGGCCTCGCCGCGCTCAGACGTGTCGGTCGACGCCATGTGCTGACGGCTCTCGGTCACGTGGGCGATCCGGCGGTGCTCAACGCACGCAGCGTGAGCGCCGACGCCAACGCTGCGGCCGTCGCCTGCGCACCCTTGTCCTCTTTGGAGTCGGGCAGACCGGCGCGGACGAGTGCCTGTTGCTCGTTGAGTGTGGTCAGGACGCCGTTGCCGACCGGCGTCGACTCGTCGAGCGAGACACGGGTCAGTCCGGCCGTCACGGCGTCGCAGACGTATTCGAAATGTGGCGTCTCGCCTTTGATCACGACGCCGAGTGCCACCACGGCGTCGTGGGTCCGGGCCAGCGCCTGCACGATGACGGGCAGTTCGATGGCACCCGCGACCTGCACGACCGTCGGATCGTCGACGCCGTTCTTCCGTGCTTCGCGCAGTGCGCCGTCGAGCAGTGCCGTACAGATCGTCGCGTGCCACTGGGATGACACGATCGCCAGTGAGACGTCGCCTGCATCGCCGAGGTCGAGTTCGGGTTCGCCCGCGCCGCTCATGCCTGTCCTGCCTCACCAGCGACCGCTGCGCCGTCGGCGAGCGGTTCGTCGAGTCCGATGATGTCGTGGCCCATGCGGTCGCGCTTGGTTCGCAGATACCGCAGGTTCTCCTTGTTCGCACGCACCGGCATCGGTACCCGTTCGACGATCTGCAGACCGTATCCGTCGAGTCCGACCCGCTTGGCGGGGTTGTTGGTCAGCAATCGCATCGAGGTGACGCCGAGGTCGGCGAGGATCTGCGCTCCGAGTCCGTAGTCGCGCGAGTCGGCGGGCAGCCCGAGCTGAAGGTTGGCATCGACGGTGTCAGAACCTGCGTCCTGCAGCTGGTAGGCCTGCAGCTTGTGCATCAGCCCGATGCCGCGGCCCTCGTGACCACGCATGTAAAGCACCACACCGCGGCCCTCCGCGGCGACCATCTCCATCGCAGCGTCGAGCTGCGGACCGCAGTCACAGCGAAGCGATCCGAACACGTCACCGGTCAGACATTCGGAGTGCACACGCACCAGGACGTCGCTGCCGGTTCCGTCGTCTCCCGCGATGTCGCCCATGACCAACGCGACGTGCTCGACGTCGTCGTGGATGCTCGTGTAGCCGACCGCGCGGAACTCTCCGTGCCGGGTCGGGATGCGTGCGTCGGCGACGCGCACGACGTGCTTCTCGTGCCGACGACGCCACGCGATGAGGTCGGCGATCGAGATGAGTGCGAGGTCGTGTTCGTCGGCGAAGACCCGCAGTTCGGGAGTCTGCGCCATCGAACCCTCGTCCTTCTGCGAGACGATCTCGCAGATCACGCCCGCGGGAGTGAAGCCCGCGAGGCGCGCGAGGTCGACAGCGGCTTCGGTGTGTCCGGGGCGTCGAAGGACTCCCCCGTCCTTGGCGCGGAGCGGCACGACGTGGCCGGGTCGGGTGAAGTCGTTCGCGGTGCTCTCCGGGTCGGAGAGCTTGCGCATGGTCGTCGCGCGGTCGGACGCGCTGATGCCGGTGCCGATGCCCTCACGCGCGTCGACCGTCACGGTGTAGGCGGTGCCGTGCTTGTCCTGGTTCACCGAGTACATCGGGGGCAGGCCGAGTCTGTCGCAGGTGTCGCCGTCGAGCGGCACACACAGGTAGCCCGACGTGTAGCGCACCATGAAAGCAACGAGCTCCGGAGTTGCCTTCTCGGCGGCGAAGATCAGGTCGCCCTCGTTCTCGCGGTCCTCGTCGTCGACCACAACGACTGCCTTGCCGGCGGCGATGTCGGCGATGGCGCGCTCGACGGTGTCGAAGTCGACCGTCGTGTGCGTGGCCGTGCCGTCGGTGACGGTGTTATCGGTACTCATCTGTGTCACTTCACTCCTGCTGCGTCCGCGGGTGTTGCGGTGGTGTTCGCCGACGCAAGACGTTCGACGTACTTGGCGATGACGTCGACTTCGAGGTTGACCACGGCACCCACCTGCGCCGTACCCAAGTTCGTCTCGTTCAACGTGGTGGGGATCAGGGAAATTTCGAACCAGCTCTGCCCCTGCCCGCCGGGGTCGCCACCGATGGCGGACACGGTGAGGGACACACCGTCGACGGTGATCGATCCCTTCTCGACGAGGTAGCGCGACAACGAGTCTGGAACGGCGATCCGCACGACGGTCCAGTGCTCAGAGGGCGTCACCAAGGTCACCGTGCCGGTTCCGTCGACGTGGCCCTGGACGATGTGCCCGCCGAAGCGGCCGTCTGCGGCCATGGCGCGTTCGAGGTTGACGCGGCTGCCGGTCGCAAGGACGTCGAGCGAGCTGCGATTGAGGGATTCGGCCATCACGTCGACCGTGAACGCGCCATCAGACGACAACTCCACGACGGTCAAGCACACACCGTTGACCGCGATCGAGTCGCCGTGTGAGGCGTCAGAGGTGACCAGCGGTCCGGAAATGGTGAATCGGGCCGAATCCGAAAGGTCGTCGCGCGCGACGATCGTGCCGAGTTCTTCGACGATGCCGGTGAACAATATGCGCTCCTGTCCTGCCCTCATTGCGGGCGACCCACTGCGTTCCGGATAACCCGACGTGTTCTGAGCGAACACACTGGGCAACCCGCGTGGGGCGGACAGGGCGGCACACCTGTGCCGTCTTGTTCTCTCGCATCCGGACTATGACCGTCGGCTCCGG
>NZ_DLSO01000054.1:0-12874 GCF_002500165.1 Gordonia sp. UBA7860
TGCGCCGCGTCGCTGCCGTCTTCGGCGATATGTGGGACTGAGCTGCTGACCATGAGGCGTAGACCTGCCCGACCGTGACCTGTCCTGCACCAGGATCAACGTAACTGCCCGTGACGAATGTCGAGGTCACCTCGTCCAGCCATCGTTGCGCGTCAACCTTGCGCACAAATCCCTGCGCGTGTTCCCGGCCCGCATCGTCGACATACCTTGCGCGCCAACGCTTCCCCTTGCCATCGGCCGCACTCGGTGAACCGTCAGCTTTCCGCCAACGATCCTCGACACCAGCTCTGCGATTACGCCTCATCACCGTCACCTGCCAGCACGGCGCGACCAGCCTGCTCAACGATCGCCGCGTACAAACCCGCCACACCCTCACGTAAGGCGCTGTCATCGACGTCAACCCGCTCACCGTCATCGGTGACCACATGAAGCAGCGGAGTCGCACCCGAATCACTGGGCGCGCGCCGCCAGTGGTGATTCTTGACGTACGCGTAGAGCTCTGGCTCATCACCTGCTAGTTGCAGCAGCTTGAATGTCGCCTCGAAGTACCGCATAACGCCGTCAAGCATCTGCCGTTCTCCGGCATCGAGATCCTTTAAGAGTTCCTGAACTTCACGCTGCTCTAGTGCCTCGACCGGAGTCAGTAACTCATCCGTTGTTGTGTCGAAAACACTTGCAAGAGAGATGAACTCGTCGACGGATATGGTCCGAGGTTTCTCGGTGTCCAAGATCTTGTAGACCGAGGATGTTCCAATTCGGCATCCGGCATCTGTCATCCGATGGGCAAGTTCGGCGGGGGTCCACGCTCGCGCCGTCAATTCTCGACGTATCCGACGCGCAAGGTTCTCCTCGCCGCCAATGGCGCGCTGCGGTTTCGGTCTGGGCATCACATCTCCTGAACTGCGGTTTCCTAAACGAGAATAACGGTACTTGCTTTGGTCACCGTTGGCAATGTTTCCTAAACGAGTCACACCCACCTACGGAAGGAAACAGGAGTGACCTACATGACTACCGCCGAAGTGGCGGAACTCGTGCGGACCTCGCCCGAGACGGTCCGGTACTGGAGACACATCGGCAAAGGCCCCAAATCCTTCAAGGTTGGCAGGCGTGTGCTTTACGCGGCAACCGATGTTCAGGCGTGGCTCGAGCAGGCCGAGAAGGAGAGCGCGTAGATGACCAACCAAAAAGAGAACGGCCCCGCTGGTGACGAGGCCGCTCAGAAGGTCAAGGCGTGGACCTACCGCGACTCTATCGCAGCACACCGACGCCGCGCCAGATACGCGGCACGACTCGAACCGATCCAGTGCAGCGGTTGCAACGCGTGGATTCGAGATCCTCTCGCGCACCGATGCCTTCCGCCTCAACGGTGGGAGCCACCAAAGCCCCCATCCTGCGGTTGCTACAAACCTGACGAGCACGGCCACAACAACTGGACCTGCACACGTCTCGGCAAGCTGACACCGCCCCGCATCGGACCAGGGAGCCGCCACCGATGAAACAACACTTATCGCCCACCGCCCTGGAGATCCTCGCCCGCGAGATCAGCACCGACGACGATTTCTGGAAGTCCCGCGAATCCCTCACGCGCATACGGGAATACGCCCGAATGTGCCTCGTCGGCCCCTGGGCGCTACTCGGCGGCGTGATGCTTCGCGCCATCGCCGATATACCGCCATCGGTCACCATCCCAGCCATCGTCGGCGGGCAAGCCAGCTTGAATCTGTTCGTCGGATTCGTCGGACGCTCCGGCCACGGCAAGGGCACCAGCGACGCCGCAGCACGACGCTGCTGGCCCACCACCGTTAGCGAACTCCCTATCGGAACCGGTGAAGGACTCGCGGCCACCTTCTACCGCGACCCGAACGATCAAGAGGCAGCGGCGAACACGCCAGAGAGTGTCATCTTCACAGCCAGTGAAGTTGACACGCTCAACGTCCTCGGCGGGCGTAGTGGCGCAACGCTTTACCCGGAACTACGCAAACTCGCCATGGGAGAAACCCTGGGCGCGCAGAACGCCAGCAAGGAACATCGCCGCGTCGTGCAGCCACACACCTACCGGGCCTGCCTGTCGGTGGGCATCCAGCCCGAACGGGCCGGAACCCTCATTGACGACGCAGGAGGAGGCACACCGCAGCGGTTTGTGTGGCTACCCGTTATTGACCCTGATGCACCTGACATTCCACCCGCTGACATCGCGCCACTTGAACCCGCCGACTACCGCTGGCCCGCCAGGACGATTCACGTACCGCGTCATATCTGGACCGAGGTTCGGTCACATCGACGCCGTGTCCTACGCGGCGACTCGACCGTCAACCCACTCGACGGTCACCGCTACCTCACCCGGATCAAGGTATCTGCGGCCCTGGCAGTCATCGACAAACGGAAGGAGATCGACGACGAGGACTGGCGGCTCGCTGGCTACGTCATGGACGTTTCCGACCGCACGCGCGACGCCATCACCGCAGCCATCGAACGCGAGCGTAAACGGGCCGTCGCCGACACCGCCCACACCAATGCGCTGCGCGTCATCCTCACCTCGGACGCGGAAGTCCGCCACGTCGCCGACAAGGTGCTCGGACGCCTCGGCGACGAGCCTGTCGCGGCATCCGAACTTCGCAGCGGGATAACTCAGCGCCTCCGGGAACACTTCGAGCCTGCCATCCAATTGCTCGCCGAGGCCGGTGAAATCCAGGTCGCCGACCTACCCAACGGACGCCACGTCAGGAGGACACCCCCCTGACGACCGTCAGCCCATCGTCAGGTCCGTGACCAGCACAAACAGCCCTGACAATCCCTGACGACCGTCAGCCCCGTCCCCCGAAAGGAAACCACCATGACAACAGTCAAAATCACCTGCGACCAGTGCAAACAGCCCATCAAACCGGGCACCGGCTACATCCACGTCGACAAGCACGACGCCTGGCGAGTTGAGAAACAGCACCACCAAGCAGACCGGAAGCTCGCCGAACTCAAGGGCACGTACATCTCCGCAGCCGAGATCCCCGACTACGAACTCCGCACCCCATGGGAAGCGCACCACCAAGCCTGTGATCCTCACCCGTCTCGTGACGACTACTGGTTCGACGTCAGTCGGGCCAACAGCCACGCGAAACTCCTGAGCTGGACCGCGCACCTCATGGACAAGACGTGGCTGCCCTACACGCAGTGGGCCACCTTTGTCCGACGCCATCTGACCCGAGAGGACTTGGCCGCATGATGCGCCGAGAAGACGATCCCCGGTTCGCGTTCTGGTTCGAGCTTCCACAGGAGGAACGCGACGTGCTCGACCAGTCTGCACGCGACAGCATCCTCGAGCTACCCCGCTACCCGTTCTGGGACCAATCAATCTGCACAGAACTATTCGCGTGGCAGCGCCTCGAGATTGACGTGCTCACCGCATACAACGAATGGCTCGAACGACTCAAGGCACGAGCAGACCGACGAGGCCGAGTGTGGGACCGAGCAGAGTTCCTACGCCAAGCCCGACTGACCGAGGCCGGTGACTGATGCCCCGACCCCGCACCACCACCTGGTTCTCACCGCTCTGGTACGCACACCACGCCATCACCGACACCATCGAAGGAGCCCACGATGACACCGAATGACATGCCCGACCACGCCCGCCCTCTCAGCAAGACCGAAGAACGCCGCGTCCGAGGGCGCACAGTCAAGCGGATCATGATGCTCAGCCACCAACTCCGCGACCTCACCGCCGACGAGCTCTTGGCGCTCAACGAAGCCCTCGACAGCTTTTACGCCGAACGCGACGAAATGCGAGACAACAATGCCGGCTAAACCATGTCTCACCTGCGGCAAACCCAGCGACCAGTCCCGGTGCCCCGACCACCGACTCGACGCACACCACCAGACCGCCCACCAGCGCGGCTACAACTCCCGATGGCGACGCCTGTCCGCGAAAGCCCGCAAGCTCCAACCGTTCTGCACCGACTGCGGATCGACCACCGACCTCCAAGCCGACCACAGCCCCGAAGCCTGGCGACGACACAACGCCGGCAAGCCGATCCGCCTCCGAGACATCGACGTCGTATGCGGACCCTGTAACCGGACCAGAGGTGCAGCGAGAGGCACGACCAAGCCTCTGACCAGGGGGGATAGGGTAACCGTAAGCGGACCGAAACCCGAGGGCAAGGCATCGAGTGCATTACACACCCCTAGGGGGTACCTGTGAAGGCTGGCCCGAAGGCGGCTGCTGACACCTCTGAACTGCCGTTTCGTCCTCGATCGCTGGTGCCGTCGGAGCGGTTCGTTCGGTTCTGCGACAAGTTCGTCACGACGCCGAAGGGTAGGGGCGCGCGGGCGAAGCTCCGAGTTCGTGATTGGCAGCGGGATCTCGTCGGGACGCTGCTCGATGACCGCCCGAAGATGGCGTTGTGGGTCGTGCCGCGAGGTAGCGGTAAGTCGACGCTGACTGCGGCGCTAGCTCTCAATCATGTGTTCGCGTCAGGTATTGAGGGTGCCCGCGCTGTCGTGGTCGCCCAGGATGAGCGGTCGTCGCTTCGTATGTTGGCGACGGCAGCGAGGATGGTCGAGTTGAACGAGGATCTTGCGTCTCGGTGCCGTGTGTATCGGGATCGGATTGTTGTCGAGCGCTCCGATTCCACGATGGTTGCTCTCCCTGGCGAATCGCATCGCATCGAGGGCGAGGACGCGTCCCTCGCTATCGCTGACGAGATCGGCTTCGTCCGCAAGGACGCCTACGAATCGCTGCTGCACTCGACCGGTAAGCGGGAGGAGTCTCAGATGTTGATGATCGGCACGCCGTCGCCGCCATCGTGGCGTGATGCCTCTCCGATGCTCGATCTTGTTCTCGATGGGCGAGCGCGGGCTGACGACCCGGATTTTCGGCTGGTCGAGTTCTCTGGCGACATTACGCATCCGGTGGACTGCGAGTGCTGCTGGCTGGCTGCGAATCCTGGCCTTGATGATCTGGTGAGCCGTGACCATCTTCGCGCTGCGTTGCCTCCCCGCACGCGGGAGTCGGAGTTTCGTCGTGCCCGCCTTGCTGAGTGGGTGGAGCACGATGATGCCTCGTTCCTGCCTCCGGGCGTGTGGGATCGGCTGTCGACTGGCGAGGGGGTGCCGGACGGCTCGACAGTCGTGCTGTCTCTTGATGGCAGCTTCAACGGTGATGCGACGGCGTTGACGGTCGCCACGGTTTCCGCGCAGCCGCATTTCGATGTGGTGGGGCTGTGGGAGCCGCCAGACGGTGATGACGGCTACCGGGTGCCGATCCTCGAAGTCGAGCAAGCCATCAGGGACGCCACGAAGAGATGGCGGGTTGTTGAGGTCGTCTGCGATCCATTTCGCTGGTCTCGCTCGATCCAGTTGCTCGCTGACGAGGGCTTACCGATGGTCGAGTTCAACCAGACCCCCGCGCGACTGACGCCAGCGACGACTGACACCTATCAGGCGGCGATCAATGGGGAGTTAACGCATTCGGGAGATCCCCGACTTGCCCGCCACATCGCCAATGCTGTTGTCACCGAAGACCCGCGCGGTGTTCGGCTGGCGAAGGAGAAGCGGGGGTCACGCCGACGTATCGACCTGGCGGTCACGGTCGTCATGGCCCATTCGCGCACTACCTGGCGCGCAACCCACAAAAAACGAAGCAAGACAAGATCATTCGCCTAATCGAAGGAGAAGAAATGAACGACGATCTACTCACTACCCTGTTGCAGAGGATCGACGAACCCGCCGCCAAGTACGCCGATCTGGACCGCTACTACGCCGGCAGACAACCGCTCGCGTACTTGTCGCCCGAGTCTCGTCGAGCGCTCGGTGACAGGTTCGGACGGCTGGCAACGAACCTGCCTCGGCTGGCCGTCACGAGTCTCGCTGAGCGCCTGCGGGTTACCGGCTTCACCGGGGCCGACGTGTGGCCGGATTGGTTGCGTAACGATCTCGACCAGGACTCCGGGATCGCTCACCGGGAAGCCTTGTTACTCGGATCGAGCTACGTCATCGTCTGGGCTGATCAGTTCGGGCGTCCGAAGGTGACCGTCGAGAGTGCCAAGCAGGTTGCGGTCCTCACCGACCCTGGTACTCGGCGGATCACTGCCGCTGTAAAGCGTTGGGAGACAGCGAAAACCACCGAAGCAACAGTGTTCCTGCCGACCGAAATCATCCGGCTACGGGCCGAGCAGACCGGCGCGACGACGGCAGGCTTCACTGTGGTCGAGACGTTGCCGAACCCGCTCGGAATGGTGCCGGTCGTGCGGCTGAAAAACTCGGATCGGCTGCTTGACGATGGTGTGTCGGAGATCGACGACCTACGGCCCCTGGTCGATGGTCTGAATAAGGTTTTGACCGACCTGATGGTCACCTCCGAGTTTGTGGGTCGTCCGCGCCGATGGGCCACCGGCATCGAACTCGAAGAGCGAGATGTTCTCGACGACAACGGCAATCCGACCGGGGAGACCGAAGCGGTCAATCCGATTCCCGAGGGTGACAGGGCGATGGTCTCGGAGAGCGACTCCACCAGGTTCGGGCAGTTGGAGGCCGCAGGATTGGACGGCTACTCGACTGCGGTCGACGTGCTGCTCGGTCAGATCATGGCCGTGTCCGCGCTCCCGGCCCACTACGTCGGGCAGTTGTCAGACACCCCGGCATCTGCTGATGCGTTGCGTGCTGCTGAGGCCAGCCTGACTGCTCGCGCCGAAGCGCGCCAAGCCTCGTTCGGTCGAGCCTGGGAAGACGTGGCGCGGCTGATGGTCGCCGTTCGGGATGGTGCCGACCCGCAACGCGTCGACGTTCGAGTGACGTGGGCTGACGCCGCGACCCGCTCCATCGCCCAGGAGGCCGACGCCGTGGTCAAGCTCTACCAGGCCGGTCTACTCCCGGCGTCGTACGCGCTCAAGCGGTTGGGCTACTCCGATACCGAGGTCACCGAGATTGCCGCTGCACGACGCGGTGACAGCCTCAACAGCATGGCCGTCGATCTCGGAAAGTTGGTGTCGTGACCTACCGGGACAGCCTGATACGGCTCTCCGAAGCATCCGAGCGTCAAGTCCTCGCCGCCTATCGGGCGTTTCTGTCTGGTGCCTTGTCACGTGACGAATGTGTGCAGTACATCGCGTCGGCTATCGCGGTCAGCAACGGGCAAGCGTTCGCGCTCGCAGACCTGGCGTTCGCCGCCGAGATGATGACGCAACTCGGTGAAGCTGCTCCGGTCACCGGAGTTACTGCACCCGATGATCTCGACCGGCTGGCCAAGGCCGCGACCACGGTCCTCGAGGTCGCTGATGCTTCCCCTGTACCGGCAGCGATCGTGGCGCGTCTGGCACGGGCTGAACCATTGGAAGCAGCCGCAAACGCCTATTCCGACAACATGATTCGGTCAGGCAAAACGAAAGGGTGGGTACGGCAGAAGTCAGCCAATGCCTGCCAACTCTGCACCTGGTGGTGGCGTGAAGGCCGCGTCTGGCCCGCAGAACACCCGTTCCAACATCACAAGGGATGCACCTGCACCCCGAAACCTGTTATCGCAGAAGGGATTCGAGAGACATGGAAGACAGCACGAGCCAAGGGGATACGGTGACCGACGAGGGAACCGTGGTCGACGTGACCACAGATGACCAGGATGTCCAGGAGCCGGACAGCCTCGACGCGGCCACCGATTCGGATTCGGAATCTGAAAGCGAACCCGACACGTTCGACCGCGCCTACGTGGAGAAACTGCGGCAGGAGAACGGCAGATACCGTCAGCGTGCCCAGCGCGCCGACAATCTCGCTCACCGACTGCACACGGCCCTGGTCGAGCAGACCGGCAAGCTCGCTGACCCGACCGACCTGCCGTTCGACGAGGACCATCTTGACGACGCCGACAGTCTGACAGCGGCCATCGACGAATTGCTCACCGCGAAACCACATCTGGCAGCACGCCGGATCGCCGGGGACATCGGGCAGGGGGCGAGCAAGCCCAGCGACGGCGTGAACCTGCTGAACATTCTCCGAGGCAACTAACCATCCGTCTCACAATGTGGGACACTCAAGGGGTCGGATCTGGAATCCGGCCCCTTGTCTCGTCCTGGTGGCGAAGGTGACCACTCCCTTCAACTCTCTTCAGGAGACCATCGTGGCAACACAGACCACCGCAACCTTTCCCACCCTGCAACAGACGGAGATCCAATCCCTGCTGGTGCAGCCCCTCGAGAGCGAGAGTGTGTTCCTCGCCTCGGGTCCGAAGATCATCGACACCAACGGACCGATCCGCATCCCGCGCATTGCATCCGGCCTGACAGTCGGCTTCGTCGGTGAAGGCGCACAGATCCCCGAGAGCTCGGTCGGACTCGACGAAGTTTCCATGCTGCCCTCGACCCTCAAGTCCCTCAAGGTGATCTCGCGTGTGACCTCCGAAGTCTTGCGCTCGTCGGCGCAGTCTCTTGACGCGATCCTCAAGGCGCGACTCGCCACCGACACCGCCAAGGCACTCGATGTTGCCCTGTTCACCGGCAACGGCAACTCCAACACCATCCGGGGTCTGCTCAATCAGCCTGGCGTGGCAACCGGCGTCCTAGACGCGACCAAGACCGACAGCCTGCTCGACGGCATCGGCATTGCCCGCGCCAACGAGGTCAAGCCCAACCGCTGGTTCCTCTCGCCCGCCGACTACCTGGCGATCCGCAAGATCAAAGACACCAGCGGCAAGTACATCTTGCAGCCCGACCTGACCGCCACCGGCCAGGAAGTGTTGTTCGGTGTGCCGGTCACCGTGACCGCGCAAATCCCGACCGGCAAGGCTGCGCTCGTGGACATGAGCTTGGTGGCCGTGGCCCGCGACATGGCGCCGTCGATCACCGTCGATAGCTCCCGCTACTTCGACACCGATGAAGTGGCTCTGCGCGTCGTCACCCGCTACGACCTCGCGCTGTTGCAGCCCAAGGCCGTCACCATCCTCACGGCGGCGTGATGTCTGCGCCAGACGGCGCGGACGTAGCTGCATTCCTCGGCCAGGGCGACGACACCACACTCGTCGCCCTGGCCGGGCAGCACGTCACCATCGTGACCGCGATGGCCCGCGCCTACACCCGAGGAAACGGATTCACCCCCGACCCCGCCGACGACATCGCCGCAGTCATCACTACCGCGACCGCACGACTCGTCGCCAACCCCGAACAGATCGCCACCACCACCGGCTCGGTAGCGGTCAACGGCGGATTCACCGGCTGGACGTTGGCCGAACTGTTCGTGTTGAACCGCTACCGCAAGAGGGCGCAATGATCTTCCACGACAAGGTGACCCTCGAAACGTCGGTCGTCGTCGGTGAGGATGACTTCGGCAACGACATCATCGACCATGTGCAGCAGACCGTCGCCGCCGAAGTCTGGCCGCTGGGCACCGACGAAAAACTCGGTGCAGGCCGCGACACCGTGGTCCAGCGCTACCAGATGGTCATGTCGCGCTCCGCCGACTTCAACCCCGCCGACGCCACCATGCGCATCACCTGGCACGGCCAACAGTTCGACGTTGACGGCGCCATCGAGAAACACCTTGTGCGTGGACGCCTACACCACTACGAGGCGATAGGGCGACTCACGACAGGGTGACCGTCCGCAGTGCGTCCGCAGTAGATTCACAAACCTCCAACGGCGGCCAACACTGCCAACGCTCTGACCTGCGCATTCTCACGGCAACCAACGGTGCCAACGCCTGCAAACTCCCAGGTTGTCTCGTTCGCATCGAGTAGGTCGGGAGTTCGATTCTCCCTAGCTCCACAGATCGGACAGGTAAAGGTCCGTACTCGAACCGCAGGTTTGCTGTGCTCTAATCTGGACGTCGCGCCGGTGGCGTCCTGTCAGTCCTGGAGCATGGCCGCCAATCGCGGTTGGTAACAAGCCACCGCTGAGGTCGGTGGGCCCTCCACTGTCGATGAGGCGACACGAATATGTCGCATGCCCGCAATACTATGCGGGACATGCGTCGACAACTGGACGACATGCACGCGAACGTCACGATGGGTGATGCGCTTCGCGACATTCGTATCGCACTTGTGCAATCGATTCGAGGCCCGGGCTTACCCTTTTTCGTGTTCAGTCCGGTCTTCGCGCTATTCCTGGTCGTGCGCTCCAACTCTGGTGCTGAAGCACTGTATGGCGGTGTTGTTGGAGTTGCAGCGGGACTGATCGCAGTGTGGCTGGGGTTAGTCGCGGATCATTGCGAGTTTCGGCGGGTGATGGTGGCTACCCTCCGCGCGCGTCAAGTATTTGCAGGAAAGTTCGCCATCTGGTGGTCGCGACGCATGGGTCGTTTCTGCCGCCCGCTGATGGTTTCCGTGGTTATGCTGCTGGTGAACATCGCGGTGGAGTGGTGGCGTCCCAGCCCGTTCTTCGATGAGCAGTTCGGCGGGATCAATGATGCAAGCCCTGGACTTGGTCTCATCCTCATCGGGTTCGGCTATGTGGCGATGTTGGCGATGTGTCTGATCCTCACTCTTGCTCTGCTCGATGGCCTCCGGTTCACTTGGCGGTCGACGATCCGCAGAATGCTACTCGAGATCGGTGGCTTTGACGCTGGTTGGCGTGCGAAGCCTGCTTGGTTCATCTCGCGAAAACTGGCGGTAGTTCTGGGTGCGATACTGGTCGTCGGCTGGCTGGTGGACACGCTCGACCGTTGGCCGGTGGCTGAATGGGCACTTGGCATCAGTCTGTGCCTGGTGGTGCTGTGGGGCGTGGTGACCGGGTTGCAGTTGGATCGTAGCCACGGCGCGCTTGCTCTGGTCCTTGCTGCAGCAATCGCGTGGTTCGGCGAGTTTCTGATTTGGGGAGACGGTCTGCCTCCGGCATCCGACTGGGTGTCGTGGTGCAGCCTGGTGGTCAACCTTGGGGTTGCGGTGGTGATGGCATTGCAGGTTGTCGCCGATTCTGTATCCGCGTGTCGCGGGCAGGATGAGATGTCAGTGCCTGCTGCCGGGTCAGTCTGATTGTCGAAATGCGGCTCAGAGTCTGAGAGACTGAACGCATGACCACCGCGATCCCGCTCGACACGGAAGCGATCGCTGCTGTGTGCGTGCGGTATGGGGTCGATCGGTTGCGGATCTTCGGATCGGTACTGACCGAGACCTTTGATCCGGACCGGAGCGACGTCGATTTCCTGGTGGAGTTCAAGACCGGCCGCGAAAACGCGTTTCATGACTACTTCGACCTCAAGACGGCGCTCGAACAGATCGTTGAGTGCGATGTTGACCTCGTCGTGGCCAACGCGGTGAAGAATCCCTATGTCGCCAAGTCCATCTTCGACAGCGCTGAAGATGTCTACGCGCCCTGAAAACCGTTCGGCCGCCTATATCTGGGACGCGCTGACCGCCGCGCGAAACGCGCGGTCATTCCTCGGCGAGGTCTCGCTCGATGGCTACGTCGGTAACCTACTTTTGGAGTCTGCGACCGAGCGCCAAATGGAGATCATCGGAGAGGCCCTTCGCAACCTTCGGAGAGTCGATGAGGATATGGCTGGTCGAATACCGCACGTGCACAAGATTATTGGTATGCGCAATGTCCTTGTCCATGGGTACGCTCAGGTAGACAGCTCGATTGTGTGGACAGCAGCGACGACGGACGTGTCGGAGCTGATACCGGTGCTGAGGGCCATGCTCGGTGAGTTCGAGAAGGAGTCATAGCTTCACCAGCCTGGACGCGGCCGCAGGAGGATGCCGCGACGCTTAAGCACATTGCCGATTGTGGCGTGGGAGACGCCGAAGTGGACGCCGAGCCAGTGACCTGCCGTCGTCGTAGAGCTTCGCGGCTTCGCTCACCTGTTCGTCCGTGAGGCCCTGGCGGCGGAGCGGAACGTCCTGTTCGCGGAGGATGGTGGCGACGCGAGCTTTGGACATGCCGTAGCGACTACCGATGCGTTGGGTGGAGTGGCAGGCTTCGTAGGCCTGCACGATCTCGGCTGTGTCGGTGGCCGTCAGGAAGCGTCTGGAGCGTGGTGACGTGTTGTCGGGGTCAGTCTGGGGCGACCTATGCGGTGATGATCTGATCCGTTCTTGCAGTTCACGCCACTTTCTTGACGTCTGCTCAAGTTTCGAGTTGCTTCGGATTGCCTCCACCAAAGTGTTCTGACTCGAACCGGTGTCCGAAAGGATGTCGGCGAGGGAGATAGCCAAATTCGACGATCTTCTGCACATGGTTGAACAGATGTGTTGATCAGCGATTGGTGTGTGCGTGCTTGTTCGGGCGCTGGGTCGCCCATCCGCTGCGCGTCACGTGGCTCGGGGTCGTCGGTTACGTCGGTAGCTTCTTCAGTGTTGCTTTGGCCTGCTTACGTACTTCGCTGTCGGGATCGTCGAGGTACCGTTCGATGATTGGTCGAAGTCCGCTGGGTAGCGGTTTGTACTGCCGGATGTACTTGATGCCGAGGGCTCGGACGCTGGGGTCGTCGATTTGGTCGACGACGAGTTGGAGGCCTTCGGGGGTCCCTGCTTGATGATCCATTCGAGGACGGCGGCTCGTCCTGATCCCAGGCTGCGGTCGGCAGCGATCGTGGCCATCTCGTCGTAGTCGGATGGGACTGCGAGAAATCGCAGCGCGTTGCCCGCCGCGTATGCATTGACCTCAGGGAGTGGCGGCTCGAGGTAGAACTGGTCGATCAGGAGCGGCACGGCC
Source organism: Gordonia sp. UBA7860 (assembly GCF_002500165.1). NCBI lineage: Bacteria > Bacillati > Actinomycetota > Actinomycetes > Mycobacteriales > Gordoniaceae > Gordonia > Gordonia sp. UBA7860. The sequence goes on from NZ_DLSO01000054.1 coordinate 12,621, forward strand.
CCGGTACCGATGGCGTCGAGAGTGGTCAAGGCACGGCATAGCCCGTCGCGAAAATTGGCGAGATCGCGTGGATCGGTCAGTGGAGTCCGATCGTCGAGGTTCTTAAGCCTCGATCCACCGATTTGTACCTGTCCGGGGGATGAGGGATAGACGAAATGCCCTGTCTGAGTGACAGAATGGGACTTGCTCAGGGTTCCATCGGTACACGCAGAAGGGCATCTCGTAGATGCGATTGTCTCATAGCCATCCGGTCC
>NZ_DLSO01000035.1:0-8244 GCF_002500165.1 Gordonia sp. UBA7860
CAGTCGTTCGATGAGGTGCTTCTGCTTGGCCTCCACGCTGCCCTTCTCCAACGGGCCCAACACCTTTCGGAAGACCCACTCCATCTGGCGACAGTACGGCCGTGGGTCGATTCCGTGGTGGTCGAGGAACTCCCAGAGCACGTGGTCGTGTGCCTCCGCGTGCATGGCCTCCTGGCCGATGAAGCCGCGCATCGTCGCAGCCAGTTCTTCGTCACGAACCAGGGGGAGCGCTTCGTTGTAGGTCTGGACAAACCAGCGCTCTCCCTCGGGGAGAAGCAGATTGAGCACGCTGATGAAGTCGGAAGCGATTGGATGACCCGGAATCCAGTGCAGCGGAACGTCGCTCCAGTCGAATGCCACGTTGCGTGCGTGAAGCTCGACATCACCGGGATCGGTGTCGTTGTCTTGTGGCGTGGATGGGTGCGGTGCGAATGCTGAGGTGGTGTTCACCCTCTCGGCGTGTGAGTGCACGGGAGAAACTCCTTCGCGATGGCAGGTCAGCGGATAGCGGCGCGGTCGGGGGTCGTCGCGGTGGATGTTCGGGCGGCGATGCGTCGTACGAACTCGCGGATCGAGTCGGCAACGTAACCGGGGTTGGTCGTCGGAGCCCAGTGCGGGGTCGGTGACTCGAGACGTGTGAGATCGGGCGCGAATCGGTTCGTGTTGCGCAGCAGGTGAGTTCGCACCGCGAAGTCGCGGGTATTGACCATCTCCAGAACCGGAACGTGAGTCGTGCGCGGGTTGGGTTTGCCGACCTTACGCACCATGTTCGCTCGGTAATACCGCGCGCCGGAACGCATGTCGTTCCGCAGCGAGGGCGCGGTGACGATCTGCTCGGCAGGCGTACCGTCCATGAGCCGCAGGAATCGTCGCCACGCGCCCGGTGAGCCGAGTGTCGCGGAGATCAGCGTCGGACCGAACGGTAGGTGCAGCAGCACGATGTAGGTCGAGAAGAACGATTGCAGCAGGGTGTCGAGCGCTCGACGTGGCGTCGGATGAGAGATGTTCTCGCGCAGGAGCACTCCCACGTGGTCCAGGCACGGGCCAGAGATGGTGGTGAACGACGCGAAGTGATCTGTGGCGTCGGGGCGCGACATCGCCTCCCATGACTGGATGGAGCCCCAGTCGTGCGCTACCACATGGACTGGCGCGTCGGGGCTCACCGCGGCGGCGACCGCGTACAGGTCGTCCGCGAGCGTTTCGATGCGGTATGCCGACACCCCACGCGGATTATCGGAGACGCCGAGTCCGCGGGTGTCGTACGCGACGACCCGGAAGTCGTCGGAAAGACGCTCCGCGACCTCGGTCCACACGTGATGCGTATCCGGCCAGCCGTGCACGAACAGCACCGTCGGACGGTCGGCTGCATCGGTACCGTCTGGGTCCGCTGGGTTGCCTGCGCCTGCGACGGCCGACGTGTCGCCGGCAGGATCGTCGAACTCGAAAGTCGCGAGCCGTACGCCGTCGACGTCGATGAGTCGTTCGACCCACTGCTTCATACGTGACCCCTTCGAACCGTGATCTGGTTAACGTAACCGAGCGTCACAGCTATGTCCAGAGACGGTGACAACGAAGAGTGTCACATAACGCGCGGGCAGGGATCGGCGAATCGCGCAGAAGGTGCTGCGCCGCAGGTCATCGGGGGTGCTTCTGCTGGCGAAACTACTGGCGATACGACACTACTGGCGATAGGACGACAGGAAGTTGCCGATCCGTTCGACGGCGTCCTTGAGATCGCGCGACCAGGGGAGCGTGACGATGCGGAAGTGGTTCTGATCGTCGAGGTTGAACCCGCTGCCCTGCACCACCAGGATCTTCTCCTGCAGCAGCAGGTCCTGGACGAAGAGCTCGTCGTTGTGGATCTCGTAGACCTCGGGATCGAGGCGGGGGAACGCGTAGAGCGCACCCTTGGGCTTGACGCAACTGACGCCGGGGATCTCGTTGAGCTTCTCCCACGTCACGTTGCGCTGCTCGTAGAGGCGTCCACCGGGCGCCACGAGAGCCTCGATGCTCTGGTACCCGCCGAGGGCCACCTGGATCGCATGCTGGCCGGGGACGTTCGCACACAGGCGCGTCGACGCCAGGATGCCCAGGCCCTCGATGAAGCCCTTGGCGTGGTCCTTGGGGCCGGTGAGCACCACCCAGCCAGCCCGATAGCCACAGACGCGGTACGCCTTCGAGAGCCCGTTGAACGTCAGGCAGAACAGGTCGGGGGCAAGCGAGGCGATGTTGATGTGTTCAGCGTCGTCGTAGAGGATCTTGTCGTAGATCTCATCGGCGAGGATGAGTAGCGAGTGGCGTCGGGCCACGTCGACGAGTTGCTCGAGCACCTCGCGCGAGTAGACGGCTCCCGTGGGGTTGTTGGGATTGATGACGACGATCGCCTTGGTGCGGTCGGTGATCTTCGCCTCGATGTCGGCGATGTCGGGGTTCCAGTCGTTGTCCTCGTCGCAGCGATAATGCACGGCCGTGCCGCCGGAGAGGGCCGTCATGGCCGTCCAGAGGGGATAGTCGGGCGCGGGGATCAGCACCTCGTCGCCGTTGTTGAGCAGCGCCTGCATCGTCATGGTGATGAGCTCGGAGACACCGTTCCCGAGGATCACGTCGTCGACGTCGAAGTACGGGAAGTCGGGGAGGAGCTCATAGCGGGTGACCACCGCGCGTCGCGCCGAGAGCACGCCGGCCGACTCCGAATACCCCTGCGAGTACGGCAGCGCGTGGATCATGTCGCGCATGATCACGTCGGGGGCCTCGAAGCCGAACAGGGCCGGGTTGCCGATGTTCAGCTTCATGATCCGATGGCCCTCGGCCTCGAGTCGCGCCGCATGCGCGTGCACCGGCCCACGGATCTCGTAGCAGACGTTCTGCAGCTTCTCGGACTGCTCCAACGGCTTGAGGTTCTGGTTCAGGTGCGATACATACGGCCTACTCACGGGTTCAATTGTCTCAGCCGCAGGCAAATCGATTTTTTCGGGCCGTCGGAAATGCAGAAACACGCGCCTGCGACACCTGCGAGGAAAACTTCACTCGCAGGTGTCAGAAACGCGTGTTTCTGACGGGCGGTCGATCAGCGCTGGCCGGGTCGCTTCTTGCCCGCGGCCATGCCGAAGCCCTTGGCCTTCGACGCCCCGGTCTCGGCGATCGTGCGGCCGTCATCGGCTGCACCGGTTTCTGCTGTGTCGGTTACTGCTGTGCCGGTTACTGCTGTGCCGATTTCGGGGGCGCTGCCGTTCGACGACGCTGACTCGCCCTCGGTCGCGGTGTCGGTGGACGCCTCGGCCGACTCTGCCGGTGCAGCGGCTTCCGGCTCAGGAGTCGAAGCTGCGGGAGCTGCGGCCTTGGGCGCCGACGCCCCGCCCGGGCGCTTCTTCCCTGCGGCCATGCCAAATCCCTTGGCCTTGGCGGGCTTCTCCTCCGTCACCGCTGCGGCCGAGGCCGTAGCAGTCGACGTCGTTGAGGCAGTCGTCTCTTCCGGAGCGCTGGCCTCGCCACCGGTCTCGGGCTGTGCCGGAGCGGATTCCGCCGCCGTGCTCTCCGCCGGAGCGGACTCAGCTGCCGCAGGTGCCGACGCCTCTGCAGTCGGGGCGGCAGGACTCGCAGCCCCCGATCCGGCGCCTCCCGGCCGCTTCTTGCCCGCGGCCATGCCGAAGCCCTTGGCCTTGGCGGGCTTGTCCTCGGTCACTGCGGCTGCGGAAGTGCTTGCAGCCGTGGCTGATTCGGTGTCGGCGGTCGGAGCGGCGTCGGGTGCGGATTCGGTCTCCGCCACCTTGTTCTCCGCGGCGGCTGTGACGCCCGCGTCGGCTGCGGCCGCATTCGCGGTGCTCGCTGCGCCGGGCTTCTTGGCCCCGGGGCGCTTGCCCGCAGCCATGCCGAATCCCTTGGCCTTGGCCGGTTTCGGTGCATCGGCCGTGGCGCTTGCCGCACCTGCATCACTCGCTGCTGCGGTATCACTTGCCGCGTCTTCGACCGCCGCCGACGACTCGGCCTGCGCAGGAGCTGGCTGCGCGGACGCCGGCTTGGCCGCCGCGCCCGGCTTCTTCATGCCGCCCTTCATGCCGAAGCCCTTGGAGGCAGGCTTCTTTTCGGTCGTCTCCGACGATGCGGCAGGTGCCGACGCTGTCTCGGTCGACGCTGCAGGAGCCTTGGTCGCTGCGCTGCCGGCGCCGGGCTTCTTGCCGCCCTTCATCCCCAACCCGACCTTGGGCTTGGGCTTGGCGTCGGTAGCAGCGCCCGCGACGGCTGCGGCGGGAGCGGCGGCAGCCACCTTCTCGGGCTCGGGTTCCGGCTCGGGCGCGGGCTTGGAGACCGGTCCGAGGAAACGTCCGCCCCGCTTGACCTCTGGCAGACCACGCTTGACCGAATCGAGCAGCATCTGCGAGACGTCGACGACCTCGATCTTGCCTTCGTTCTCGGTGCCGGACGTCCGTGCGGTCACGCCGTCGGTCAGCATCACGCGGCAGAACGGGCAGCCCGTCGCGATCTTCTGCGGTGCCTCGTCGTTGCTGCCACCTGCACCCTTCGCGGATGCCAGGGTGTCGAGAGCCTCGTCGACGCGGTCGATGTTGATCCGCTTGCCGATCTGCTCTTCCATCCACATGCGCGCACCACCGGCGCCACAGCACATGGACCGTTCGCCGTGGCGAGGCATCTCCCGCAGCGTCGAACCGGATGCTTCCATCAGCTCGCGTGGAGCGTCGTAGACCTTGTTGTGGCGTCCCAGGTAGCAGGGGTCGTGGTAGGTGACGCCCTCGCCCATCGGTGCCACCGGCACCAGGCGCTTCTCCCGCACCAGGCGGTTGAGGAGCTGCGTGTGGTGCACCACCTCGTACTTCGCGCCGAGCTGCGGGTACTCGTTCGACAGCGTGTTGAAGCAGTGCGCACAGGTCACGACGACCTTCTTGCGCTGCGTCGGCGCCGTCTCGAAAACCCCGTTGATGGTCTCGATGTTCTGCTGCGCCAGCATCTGGAACAGGAACTCGTTGCCTGCACGTCGTGCCGAATCGCCGGTACAGGTCTCGCCCTCGCCGAGAACCATGAAGTTCACCGCGGCGATGTCGAGGAGCTCGGCGACCGCCTTGGTGGTCTTCTTCGCGCGATCCTCGTATGCGCCTGCGCAACCGACCCAGAAGAGGTACTCGAAACCCTCGAACGATTCGACGTCGGCACCGAAGACCGGGATCTCGATGTCCATCTCGTCGATCCAGTTGGTGCGAGCCGACGCGTTCTGCCCCCAGGGGTTGCCCTTGTTCTCGAGGTTCTTGAACATCCCGGCGAGTTCGGTCGGGAAGTCGGATTCGATCAGCACCTGGTAGCGACGCATGTCGATGATGTGGTCGACGTGTTCGATGTCGACGGGGCACTGCTCGACGCACGCACCGCACGTGGTGCAGCTCCACAGGGTTTCGGTGTCGATGACCGCACCGAGCTGCTCGGGGTCGAATGCGCCGTCCTCGTCGACGATGCCCTCGCCGCCGCCCATGAGCCCCTTGGACTCGCCGACCAGCTTGCGAGACGCCTCGGCACGCGCCGACTCGGGGATCTTTGCCAGCTTGGCCTCGTCGACGTTGCCGTCGGCGTCGACCAGCCCGACCTCGTCGCCGCCCATGTCCTTGCGTCCGCCTGCGATCAGGTACGGCGCCTTTGCCTGTGCGTGATCGCGCAGCGACATGATCAGCAGCTTGGGGCTCAGCGGTTTACCGGTGTTCCACGCCGGGCACTGGCTCTGGCAGCGACCACACTCGGTACACGTCGTGAAGTCGAGCCAGCCCTTCCACGAGAAGTCCTCGACCTTGCCTGCACCGAACGCGTCGACGTCGGGGTCGGCGGTCTCCATGTCAAGGACCTTGCCCTGGCTCATCATCGGCTTGGCAGCACCGAGTGCGACGCCGCCGTCCTGCTCACGCTTGAGATAGATGTTGAAGAATGCCGCGAAGCGGTGCCACGCGACGCCCCAGTCGATGTTCGCGCCGACGACTGCCAACCAGATCATGCCGCTCATCAGCTTGACGACAGCGGCCGCGGTGACCCAGTAGACCGACGAACCCTCGAAGAGCTGCGCGAAGTAGTGCGTGAAGAACGACGTCCAGATGGGCGGGTCCTCGATGTCCGACGAGATCTTGAACGTCTTCACGAAGATCATGCCGAGGCCCTCGATCAGGACCACGAGCTCGACGAAGTATGCGGCGCCGAAGCGTGAACCCGAGAAGCGGGACAGGCGCTTGGGTATCCGCGGGTGGTTGAGCTGGCGAATGATGATCAGCGCCATGATGCCGATTACGGTGCCGAGGCCGAGCACCTCGTCGGCGAAGATGTAGACGTTCCACGCGCCGATCACCGGCCAGTGGAATTCGGGGTCGAAGATCTGGCCGTATGCCTCGAACCAGAAGATCGCACCGATCAGGAAGCCGAACATCACCAGCCAGTGCGCCCAGCCGACGGTCCGGAACTTCACCATGCGCGTGTGGCCGACGAACTCCTTGAGCATCGTCCACAGTCGTGGACCGACAGGCCAGTAGCGGGTGCTGTCGACCTTCTGGCCCTGGGCGATCGCGCGCACCATGGTCCACACGCCGCGTAGGAAGCTGGCCCAACAGAACAAGCTGATGACCGCGGCAATAGTGCCGATGGTGATCGTCGTGGCATTCACGGCGTCCCGGCCCCTCTCATATTGATCATCGACCTAGCCGCGCAGGGCTGACGTGCGCGGGGTCGGACGTCTACTACAGGTAACCGTAATTCTTCTCCGGTTCTTCGCGCTGCCAAGGTTGCCCTTACCTGGAGCAGGTACCAGGCGTTGCGATATAGGAATGATACTCACGAGTAACTGACTATCCAGTCAGTTCCGGGGTGACGTGAGCCTCCCCTGTTGTCCCGACGGTGCGATTTCGCTCGATCGGGCGACTCGCTGCGCGGTACCGCAAATAGAGTGACTCGGGCCACATATCTCTCAGAAAGCGGTGTGCGTCTCGATGGAAAGCAGAATTCAAGTCCATTAAAAAGGGGACCCGAAGCATTTCGTGCGACACACGAATTTTAGTAATCAGGTAAAGAAGTTAAGCACGTACACCAGACGGAGTACGGCGGGTTGCGGGTGTCGGTCAACTGGGCAAGAATCGTGGATGAGCTGCGACGAGGCGGGTCGATGTTGTGGGGGATCGATGCCAACTCGGAGGTGGGGACCGTGGGGCCAGCGCGGCTGTTTGTCGTCAGAATCATTGCCGTTCTTGTGGTTTCTTTCGGCTGTGCCTATATATTCTGGCGATGGAGCGACACTATTGCGTGGTCCGCATGGTGGATTGCTATTCCATTAGTTATTGCGGAAACGTACTCGCTTTCTGAGTCTATTCTTTTCGCATTTATGATGTGGAATGCGCGCGAGCGGCCGGTTCCGCCTGCGGCGCGACCGGGCCTAACCGTGGATGTATTCATCACCACTTACAACGAGCCCCTTGAGCTTGTGGTCCGCACTGCGATCGGCGCGCGGGAGGTGAGATACCCCCACAACACCTGGATCCTGGACGACGGTGATCGCGAGGAGTTCCGGGCAGCGGCTGCCGCGCTGGGCGTCGGATACCTCACACGAGGCGAGGAGTGGAACGGGCGTCAGCGACATGCCAAGGCCGGCAACATCAACAATGCGTTGTTTCTGACCGACGCGGAGTTCGTGGCGATCCTCGACGCCGACCAGGTCCCCAAGCCGGAGTTCCTCGACGCCGTCCTCGGCTACTTCGACGACGATGCCGTGGCCTTCGTGCAGACGCCGCAGTACTTCTGGAATGTGCCAGAGTCCGATCCGCTTGGTAGTCAGGCCGAACTGTTCTATGGCCCCATCCAGCAGGGTAAGGACGGCTGGGGCGCTGCATTCTTTTGCGGGTCGAACGCCGTCCTGCGGCGCGAGGCTCTGATGGCGCTGGGCCTGCGGACATACTCGCGTGGCGCTGACCCTCAGGTCAGAAAGGCTATTCGCGACGAATGGGCGCGCCTCGAGGGCCTCATCAACGAAGTGGGGCATGGATCGGGACTGCGCATCCCGCTCGAGGATGCGCTCGACGTGGTGCGTCGCGCGCGACGCAGTTTGCGGCGTGGCGCACCGGTCGGCGAGGTCGCCTTCGAGCTGCGTGCCGGTATTCACGACATCCTTGATTCACACCCGTGGCTACCGGAAGAGGTCGTCGACGAACCGCACAAGACAATGGACTCGGTGGAAGTGTCCCGAATCGACCAGGCATTGGCGATCCAGCCGAT